>CAZWGW010000166.1:0-11247 GCA_964633565.1 uncultured Planctomycetaceae bacterium | reverse complement strand
GCCGCCGGATCAAAAGCCGTGTGTACGATCGACGTCTTCACCAGGTCCTCACGCTGCGCCAGCAGGTCCCCCGTCACCCCGTCGATCACCTGCACCATCAGCATCGACGCCTGCCGCTGCTGCCCGTCGCGGATGCGGCTGACGCCGACGAGGACCGGCAAACGGTGCTGCGGCAATTGCAGCAAGTTGCACCGCGGCAGCGTGCGGGACCAGTAACCGCCGGTCTTGCGGTCGATGCCGAACAGGTCTCCTTCGACCTGCACGTGCGGCACGCGGACGTCGCCGTTGAGGTGGCTGTAACGCCCCTGCGACACGTCGCGCTCCAGATGCACGTAGTACCGCGCGTGGTCGGCAAAGACGGTCAGGCCGCGCACGCCTTCCACTTCGTCGATGCCGAGATCGTGCGTCCAGAGGACGTGGTTCGTGTCGACGTCGAGGATCGTGAGGCGCTGGCCGTTCAGCGTCGTGAGCAGGCCGTCGCGGCACGACTCGTGGTGCAGCAGGCGGCCGTGGGAGACGGCATCGACCCCGTACGTGTCATCGAGCGGTTCCCACAACCGGAGCCGGGTCTCCTGTTTGCCGGTCGAGGTGAACAACAGCCGGCGTCCGAAGTTCCAGCGGCGTTTGCGGAGGTCGGCCGGCGTGGCGGGGAGCGTGCCGGTTCGCAGGAGTTCGCCGCTGCGGGTGTCGAAGGTGCGCCAGGTGACGCGGTCGGCGTCGAAGACGACGATCGCCCGGTCGTCGCCGATGACGCCGGTCTCGTCGTCGGTCACGAGGCCGGCGTCGTAGTCGAGGTCGGTGCGCCGCCACAGGACGCGGCCGTCGGCCGGGTCGAGCGCGGTGAGCGTCCCCCCGGCCTGGACGATGCAGTACTCGGGTCCGTAGGGACCGATGCCGGGGCGGTCGCGGAGGTCGAAACTCTCCGCGGGGGCGGACCACAGGATGCGCCCTTCCAGCAGCGAGAGGCCGTAGACGTCGGCGCCGACCACGGGGAGCAGATGACCGGCGTCGTAACGGTCGATGGCTCCGGCGCGCCAGGCGTGCGGGGGGAGGTCGATCGCGGCGGTCTGCAGCAGCCGCGCGCGATCGATGAGGGTCAGGCGGACGCCGCGCAGAGGGGCCTCGGTGGCGGTACGACGGCCGTCGACGGCCGTCGTACTGGTGGCGGCCGGGAGGGGCTGAATACCGCGATCGACCAGTCGCAGCGTTCCACCGGGTGTGCCGGCAAATTCGCGGTTGCCGACGAACAGTTGATTGAACAGTTCGCAGTTGCAGCGTCGGTCGGGTGCCGGACAGCCCTGGGGGCAGACGTCCTGTTCGATCGTGACGACCGGCGCCTGAGCGGCGGCATCCGCACGACAGACCTGCCAGCACCTCCGGCCCGCGAGCCGGTGCGCGAGGCGGTCGACGAGCGTCGCGCCGTCCGGGAGCTGCGACTGGGCGCGTCGAGACAACAGCCGGTCGAGGACGTCCACCGCTTCGAACTGCAGTCCGCGGTCCTCCCAGAATGTGCTGAGCGTGACGGCGGCGTCGACGGCCGCTTCCGGGTCCGGACTGGCGAGTGCCTGGAGCAGGAGCAATTCGGCGGCCTGGGGGCGGCCCGACTGCATCAGATCGGCGGCGGCGCGCAGGCGGATCGGTGCGGAATCCGGGAGCGCGCCGAACAGGTCAAGCGGCGCGGGGCCGTTGTCGCGCACGCGGTGCGACAGGGTAGAAAACTCCGCCACACCGGACCTGGCGAATACCGTGCCCATGCACCGCAGCGGGTGCGCGAGGTACTGGCCGCCGGCGGTCATCGCCAATGGCCCGTCGCTGTGCCATTGCAGTGCATCGCGCGCCGTCTGGACGGCGGCGGCGGCATCGCCGGCGCGAAGTTCGGATTCGAGCCGATGAACCAGGAAGCGGCCGCGCTGATCGGGACCGCGCGTCAATTCCTCAAGCTCAGCGAGTGCCGGGCCGGGATGATCGCTGCCGGCAAGTTCGGCGTAGAGCACTTCGCGGAGATGACTTTGCAGCGGCGCACGAATCTCCGGCGGCGGATCGGACTGGAGCGCCTGCCGCAGGAGCTGCTGCGCAGCGGCCGTGCGGCCGAGCTGTAGCTGCAGTTCCGCGGCGCGGAGCAGGTCTGCGGGAGCCGCGCCCCCGGTCGGCAACCGCGCGAGGAGCGACTCCAGCGCCACTTCGGCCTGCGGAAAGGCGGCGATGCCTGTCGGCGACGTCGTGAGGATCAGGTCTTCGTACAGGCAGAGATTTCCGAGCGGTGGTGCTGCGTCGAAGACGGGGTCGGCAAGGGGCGATTCCTGCGCGCCATCGACGGCCGGACGCAGGACGGTCGTCGTGACCCGGGATGCCGCCGGGAGCAGGTTGCCGAGGACGCGACCGGTGGCGACTTCGAGCGACGTCACCGTGCCGCGCGCCGTCGGGAGCAGATAGTGATCGCGGACGGCGATGCCGCGGCCGACGGGCGTGTCGATGCGGGTCTTCCAGAGCAGCCGGCCGTCCCCAAGGTGCCGCGCGGCGCAGTGGCGGGGGCCGATCAGCAACAGCGTGTCTTCGTTGCCGGCCGCGGCGAACAGGGCGCCGTCGCGGTGCTGGCGCGGCCAGAGCGCCGCGCCCGAGTGCAGGTCGAGGCAGTGTACGTACTCCGACTGGTGGGGGAGCACGACGACGCGGCCGTCAATGATCAGCGGCAGATCGGGGAAGGCGGCCGAGCCGAAGCGGCGATTGGCGGCGTGCTGCCAGCGGCCGACATGGTGCGGACCGGCCTCCTCGACGTGGGAATAGACCCACAGCAGCGCGCCGGTCGTCGCATGGACGCCCACGAGCGTGCCAAGTTGCGTGGGACAGACGACGACCCCGTGTTCGACCGCCGGGCAGCAGGCGAGCCGCGCCCGGAGAGGGTCCGAGGAGAGCGGGATGTCCACCAGCGACACGGGCTGCCGCCAGAGGAGTCGGCCGGTGGCCGCTTCGAGGGCGATCAGATGCAACTCGTGGCGGGCCTCGGCCAGGACGTACAACCGGTCTCCGTCAGGGACGGCGGGACCGAGAAAGTAGCAGCCGGCGAGCGAATCCGGCGGCCCGGGGGCCAGCGCCGGCCCGCCGACTGCCCACAACAGCCGTCCGCCGGGCATGGCGTCGGATGTGCCCAGTTGCAGGGCCAACAGCCGATTTGTCGCGACGCGGCGCATGAGCGCAGGCTGTTCCGCTCCGGCCGACGTGGTCGGGGCTTCCAGTTCGTCGATCAGGAACACGCGCTGACCGTCGCTGGTCAGCATGCCGAGGACGGAGTTCTCGGCGAAGGCGGCATCGAATGCGTACATGGCGGAGGGTCGGTCGCCGGTCCGCCCGGCCGCGACCGGCGCCGGCGGCTGCGTCGGGTCGGGTCCCGATTCCGCCAGCACACGCTGCAGCGACGACGCGCAGGCGTACCGCCAGGCGACCGCGCCCGTGCGGACGTCGCGGGCCGAGACGTGGGAGTAATCGCGCGACACAACCAGCCCTCCCACGACGATCGGATAGCTCGCGGCAGCCAGTGGGGCGTGCTGCTCCTGCCGGGCGGACGACCATTGGTTCACGGCACTGCCGAGCGCCGGTTCGTGGAGCGTGTCGACCGCGAACGCGGCGCGCACGACGCCGGCGTCCGGCTCGGCCGGCGGCAGAAGATAGGACGCGGACCAGAGCGGCTGGGCGACTGGCCGGCTGCCGGTGGATCGGAATCGCGCATCGCCAACGCCGAACGGCAGGGTCCAGTCCGTGAGAGTTGTGGCGCGGCAGGATGCGACATTCCGTCCGCGGGTGACGCACTCACGGACCCAGGCGGCAGCAGTTCGAGGCGCGCCGGCCACTGACAGCGTGATCTCCGCCTGTTCCGGTGAAAGCGTCGTGGATGAGTGGTCGACGCGGGCGAGTTCGAAGGCGACCTGCGCCTGCACGCGATCCTCGATGGAGACGCAGTCGGAGAGTCCGGGATCGGAGAGCAACTGGTCCCACCAGCCGGCGGCCACGATCATGTTCCCGTGATCCATCTGCAGCAGTGCCTCCCTCCGCAGGGCTGCGCCGCCGGCGCGGGTCTGTGCAAAACGGTTCAGGAGTTGAGCGAGCAGCGCCGGATCGGGCCGGCGGCTGTAATCGTCCCAGAGCTGGCGCGCGGCGTCGCCGTGCTTGCGCTCGTAGCCGGCCCGCATGGCGGGGGGGAGGTGCTGCAGGATCCGGGCGGCTGCCCGGCGCGCCGATACGGGCGGCCCGCCCTGCTCGGGCCAGAGAAACACGTCGTGCGGAGCATCGAGGACCGACTGCAAGGCGTCGAGCGCGGCGGAGGTGCGCCCCTCCGCAACGGCGAGTTCGACCTCGGACAGGAGCACCCGGTATTCGCGGTCGCGGACCAGGAACTCGTTCAGGGCCTGCTGCCGGTCAAGACGGTGGGCGGCGTCCCGATCGTCGGGCGTGTCGGAATCGCCAGCCAGTGCCGGATGGAACGTGGCAACCGCCACGCAGACCACGAGCGAAATGGTTGCGGACGGCAGCGGCCTTCCGTGGCACGCCTGCCGTGGCGTGATCATCCCTCAACTCCTTTTGAGAGACGCGCCCCGCCTGAGATGTGAGCGGGGGATGTAGCAGATCGCGCGCAGCGCGGCCAGACCGGAATTGAGTTTCAGGAGTTGGTGGGGCGCTGTCCCAGCCTGCGCAGAACGCCAAGGCGCCGGGCGCCATCCCCGTCAGACAAAGCGCAGACCGCCATTGCAGAATTTACAGGCGACGTTGACGCCCTTGTATTTCCCGGCGGCGCGCAGTTCTTTGCTGCAATGGGGGCAATTCGCGTAAAACGCGAGCACGCGGACGCGCGCCGGGTTCACCCGGAATTCGAACTGTCCGTGGCAGAACTTGCACGCCACATAATTGCCGTGGTAGCGGCCATTAATGCGCAGTTCCTTCTGACAGTGCGGGCACTCCACAAAGAAGCCGACGATCTTCGTGTCAACCACGGCTTCGACCTCCGTCAGCGGGACAAATTCGGGCGTCACTATCTCCGGAACGACCAGTTCGTGGTTGAGCAGCGCGCGGCAGGAAACGCACCGCACCAGGTTGGCGGGCATGACTTCACTGCATTCTGGGCAGGGCCCTCCGGGCCAGGCCGGCATCGCAAACCTCGTACTTCAGGAGCCAGACCCGCCTGTCTGCTCCGCACTCCGCGCCTTGAGGCTAGCCAATCGATTAAAACCGCGAAAGTAAACGCGGCCGTTCGCCACCGCTGGTGTGGAGTGAGACCCGACCCCCAGAGGACTGCGGCCGTAATCCCTGAATTCGGGCTCGGCACCGATCACGGCGACTTCACCAGACTCGGAAATCGCGTACAGGCGGCCGTCGATCATAACCGGGGAACCAGAGTAGTTGTCTCCGATCCGTTCCCGCCAGACTGTTTTTCCCGTCGCCATCTCCACGCAGCAGACGATCCCCAGGTCGCACCAGAGGTACAGGTACGCGCCGCGCACAATCGGGGTCGGGACGTAGTGGAGGGTCTCGTTTTCGGAGCGCCGGTAGCGGATATGCGTCTGCGACACATCCCCCTGCCCCGTCGGATCGACGGCGACAAAGTGCTTGCCGACTCCCTTTTCACCGCAGGTGGCGATGACAACGCCGTTGCCGTAGACCGGCGAAGCAACTGTCCGGAGCGGAAGAGCCCCCGAATTCCAGATTTGTGATCCCGTCAAGGGGTCAAGGCCCGCCAGCCCGGCCGCTCCGCTGAGGCAGACGAGCTGCGGGGGCTGGTTCGGAAGGTCCAGGATGAAGGGCGTGGCGTATGAGACGACCTTGCTGGGACGCGGCGCGCGCCAGACTTCCTCACCCGACTGGCAATCGAGGGCCACAATGGAACTTGGACCGTCCTGGTCGTTGGGAACGATCAGCAGTCCCTCGTAAACGATGGGCGACATCCCCTGGCCATGCTGGCTGAGGAATGGACCGAGGTCGCAGCTCCAGACCTGCTCGCCATCGCGTGTAAAGGCCAATACGAGGTAATGCCCATCGTCCGCGAACGGCACATAAACGCGGCTGGCATCGACGGCAGGCGTGCCGGAGGCCTGGCTGTTTTTCTTGTGCAACTGGTCCGGCTGAAGCTGGATCGACCGGCCCCACACTTCGGCGCCGGTGAACGCATCGTAGCGGTGGATTGTGCGCTTGCCGTCGTCCTCTCCAGTGGTCACAAACAGGGCCTCGTCCCACACGACGGGCGAGGAATGTCCCATTCCCGGGAGATCAACGACCCATTCGTAGTCGCTTTCGGACCATTGAGTCGGAACGCCGCGGAGTTCGCTGACGCCGGTTCCATTCGGGCCGCGGAAGCGGGCCCAATGATCCGCGTGGGCCTGGCTGGCAACGGACGACAGCACCAGGCTCGCCATGAGAATCCTGAGACAGGTATCCGAGTGGGGAATCAGCCATCTCCGGGTGGTCGTCATCGGCAGTACCCTTCTTTTTCCGGGTCGTCGTACATTCAGCAAATTGCTGTACTCCCGGAATTGGGAGACAACGAGTCCGTATAGCATGCCGGATCGAGCGTGTTGCTGCAAGTCGCGGCGGGACCGGGTGATCCGGGAAATTGGCCGGGCACGACTTGCCAGTCGCCAGCCATATTCGCTATGGTTTCATTGAGACGCGGGGGGGCGTCGCTGGAATGCCAATGGACGAGGCCAATCATGGCAGGCCTTCTCCACACAGGTGCAAATTGCTACAATTAGGGACTCAACCGGGTCTGCGCGGCGGCCTGAACGGAGAAAGTTGCGGCCGCCTAATCGATGGGCACTCTTTCCGCTGCAATTGAATGGCTTCAAGTGTTCTTGACATCCCCGAGCGCGGCACAGTGACCGCCTGGCTGTTTGTGGGAGACGAACAGCTCTGGTCACAGATCTACCGGCTCGCACCGGAGCAGGTGACTCGCATCGGCCGGGGGCCGGACAATGAGATCGTCCTGACGGACGTCCGCTGCAGCCGGAACCACTGTGAGGTATTCCAGACGGACGGTCGGTGGGTCGTGCGGGACTGCGACAGCCGAAACGGCACATTTGTCGGCAGTTCGCGCATTGCCCAGTCGGAAACGCTCAACGACTGGGACGTCATCCACGTTGGCCCGCACACGCTGGTATTTACGACGGACCCGGACCAGTTGTTTCCACAGAAGTCGGTGGACACGGCCGACACCGAAGACAACATTCCGATTGATGCGAATGCGGGAGCGCTCCCGCCGATCGTGCCGCGCCAGCGCCGGAGCGCGACGCCAGCACCCGCGCGCGGGCGGCCCAGCGGCGCGCCATTGCCGTTGTTTTCCGCGAGTCAGGCGTTGTTGGGAGAGAGCGACGCGATGGCGGTCTTGCGGGAGCAGATCCGCCGAATCGCCCCCACGGATGCGACGGTGCTGGTCCGGGGCGAGAGCGGGGTCGGCAAAGAACTGGTGGCGCGGTCGCTGCACGAGCACAGCGGACGGCGCACGGCGCCGTTTTTCTGCCTGAACTGTGCGGCGTTGAGTGAAAGCCTGCTCGAGAGTGAGTTATTCGGACACGAGAAAGGCTCGTTCACCGGCGCCGGCGAGCGAAAGCAGGGAAAGTTCGAACTGGCGCATACGGGCACGCTGTTCCTGGACGAGGTGGGGGAATTGAGTCCGGCCATCCAGGCAAAGTTTCTGCGCGTCCTTGAGGGACACCCCTTTCACCGCATCGGCGGCAGCACGCCGATCACCGCCGACGTGCGACTGATCGCGGCGACAAATCAGGACCTGGAAGCGGCAGTGAAGGCGGGACAATTCCGCAGCGACCTGTATTTTCGACTGCACGTCGTGCAGATTCATGTGCCGGCGCTGCGGGAGCGGCGCAGCGATATTCCGCTGCTGGCTCGATATTTCGTACAACAGGCGGCCCAGCAGTCGCTTCGTCCCATTGAAGGACTCACGCAGGCGGCGCTGGATCGGCTGACGGGCTATCCGTGGCCGGGCAACGTGCGTGAACTGAAAAACACGATCCAGCGGTCCGTCATCCTCTGCCCCGGCGATGTGCTCGATGCGCCGGACCTGCATTTTTCGCAATTGGAAGAGGGGTCCACGGCCGCCCTGCTTGCGGCGGACGCCGACACCGGACAGCATTCATTGAAGGAAGTCGAACTGAAGCACATCCTGGCGGTCCTTGAGCGCACGCAATGGAACAAGAGCCGGGCGGCCGAAATCCTGGGGATTGAACGATCGACGCTGGACCGGAAGTTGAAACGGAACAACGTTCAGCGACCGGGAAAATGACCCCATGGGTCTGGACTCGAGCGGTGGGGAGCAGAGGATTTCCCGGATACGGGAAAGCTAGTGGTGGAAAGCAGCAGGCTGATGCCGAAAAGCCACAAATTCACCCGATTGTTATTGACATTTCACTCCAACCATAGAAAATCGACGCATCCAGACGGGATGCTCGCCTGAAGCGGTTGGAGTGAACTCTCAACTCTTGGACGCCCAAAGCTTTGCGTCAAACTCCGAAGGATTCGGGACCCGGCAGTTGATGCCGGTGGTGGGGCAGGCAGGTGAGCATACTCCACGAGGTGTGGGGTAAGTCTGGCTGTTGAAGGTTACCGAATCGAATCTGCGTCGCTCACCACAATCTGAGGGAGGAATGCGCATGGAGTTCTCTTTCGAGGTGGATCCGGACCTCGACCTGGCGGTTGGCACCGAACTGAGTTTCGAAGAGGAGGCTCACGAGTTCGGCGACGAAGCGGTGTCGCTGGCAGGCGTCAACCCCAAGTCGCCGACTGAAGCGAAGCCCGGTTCCGAAGACAAAGTACGGATGCTTGCCGCGCGGTATGCTGCCGGAGTGCCACTCTGGCACGACAGCGATTGCTATGACCATGGCCCCGCGCCGGTCGAATTCCTGGAAGAGGGCGGCTTTGCTTCCGAAGACGAGGAGGAAGACGAGTTTTAGGTGATCCAGTGGAGCGCAACGAAGGCTCCGCCGCGCCGTGAAGCATCGACCGGGTCAGGCAATCGCCTAACCCGGTTTTCTCATGCGCGGTACACGCCAGGCGGAAGTCGGTTCGGCCGGCGAAGCCAGTGTCAATGAACGAAGCCCCGGTCACCTGTGGGTGGACCGGGGCTTCGTGATTGTCGAACTGCCGCGAATCGCGGATCGCCGCGCGGCGAGGATCTGGAGCCTCACTCGGCCGTCACGGTGACCCAGCCATCGCCGGCGGAGATGCCGGTGACGTTGAGCGTAATCGTCTTGTCCTGTTGTGTGACGTCGAACGAGCCTTTGAACGTCCGCTCAGGGATCGACTTCTGGATATTGGCGCGCATGATCTGCTGACGGCCAATGGAACCCTGGACGCCCGGGCCCGGCACAACCCTGACGCTCCCCGCGCGATTCATGACGACCTGTCCCCCCTCGATGTGGAAGGCGAGCGGCACCTCGATTACGTGCAACGGGATTTCCTCATCCCCCTCACGCTTCAGTCCCGTGCGCAGGATGATCGTCACCGTGCCGTTGTCCACCTGGAACCGCAGCGGGTCGTGCGTGTCGAACACGTACGTGTTCTTCTTACCGGCTTCGTCGGGCACCGGCTCTTCAGCCGGCTGTGCCCCTTCCGGGACAGGCGCGCCCGGCTGCGGCGCGGCCGCCTCTTCGGGCTTGGAGAACTTGAACTCCCGGCCCAGCAGTTTGCTGATCCGTTCTTCGATCAACTGCTTGAGTTCCTCGTCGGACAGGGTCTTCCCCGCGACGTCCAGCCGGTCGGCGCCGTTGTTGAGCAGCGATTCGTGGACCTGGATGACGAGGCCCTTCTCCGAGGCCGCCGGAACGAGGGAGGGGGCCTGCGCACCGAGTTCATCGGGGTTCATCAGCCGCGCCTGGGCCGCCAACGTGGTGTCGGTGGAACTGAGCGCTATCTGGTCCGGATGCCAGCCCAGTTCGCGAAGCGGGCCGTAGAGCTTCGATTCCAACTCGACGTTCGCGTTCTCGAACTTGCTGGCGGACTGCGACCCCATTTCCTGAGTGACCTGGTCGCGGATTTTCTGTCGAGCGTAGGCGTCGGACTGCCCGCGGCGGCTCTGGGCCTCGCTCAGGGCCATCGAGTTGGCGATCCCCCGGATCAGCCAGAATGCGTCCGTTTGAGCGTTGCTGGCATACGTGCTGGCGTTGACCGCAACGGAGGTCGCTCCGAGCTGAAACGACTTGCCGTCAAATGTCACCGGCCGGCGCCCCTCGAACGACCCGGTGCTGCCGCCCCAGATATTGGCGTTGACGCCCTGCTGGCTTGCCGAGGCGACGGTGCTCGACTGCACGTTCCCCCGCACGACGACGTCAAACCGTGCCGCATCAGTCCCCGGCTTGAGGTCAATGCCGACGTTGGTCGTTGTGTAGCTTGTGCCGCTGACCCACGCGCCGGAGACTGCTTCCCTGATCGGACTCTGCTCGCGCTTCGTGTCGCCCGCAAAGCGGTTCATCAGCCCTTCAGACGCGATGATGCGCACGTTGTAGTTGAAGTAGTGCCGGCGCATGGCGGCGGTGATCCCGGCTCCGCCGTCGGCGGCGATCTCGTTGAGCGCCTGGTAGGCCTGTTCGGCCTCGGCCGCCGAAGCGCGGTTCGCGTTGATTTCGTAAGCTTCCAGTGCGGACAGCAGTTTCTGCGATTCCTCGCGGACGCGGGCCTGGTAGTTTTCCGGCGGCGCCCAGGCGCTGGCCATGACAACGCCGTCGATGGCGGCCGCGAGACCGAGGAACGATTCGCGTCCGAGGAATCCGGCCTGCTCGGCGCTCAGCGACGCGCGGCCGTCAATTTTGCCTTTGACCGCCGTGAGCAGCTTGACTGCATCTTCGGACGTGTCGTTGGCCGCGGCTGCCGACGCGAGCTGCTCTGCACGGATGTAGGGGAGCCAGGCATTTCCTCCCGGGATCGACCCGATTTCCGATTGGACGGCGTCCAGCGCCCCCGCGACAGCCTGATAAGCAGCAGCGGTGCGCGCCGCTTTGGCCCCGGCGAGGTCCGCTTCGAGCGTGTTGAGCACAGTCTCGGCCACATCGACGCGGCGCGACAGCCGGCCGTGGAGGTTGGCCAGCTTGTCGTGAATCATGGCGTAGTTCCGGTCGGCGAGGGATTTCTCCATCGTCCCCAGCTTGATCCGCAGTTTCGCAATTGCCGCGCGTTGTGCGGCAACGTCGGCCAGTTCACCGGTGTAGAGATCGGCGACCGCTCCTGCGGCCCCCGTGCTCCACTCGGCCCAGTTGCCAT
>CAZWGW010000165.1:0-11308 GCA_964633565.1 uncultured Planctomycetaceae bacterium | reverse complement strand
GAGACCAGCTCGAAATCGCGCACCTGCCGGACTTTGTCCGCCTTCGTTCCATAAAACACGATCACGTCGAGGCTCGCCCGGCAGTTGTTCGTGAAGACCTGGATCGGCACCACGTCCTGCACGCCGTCCATCTTGCGGATCACGTGTTCGTAGTCCTGCGGCAGATGGCTCGTGGCAGGGCAGAACTTGTTCTTCTGGAACACAACCAGCACGGAGTCGTCCTGCGCCGTGAGCGCCTGCATCCCTTCCTGCACGGCGAGCACAAAGCAGTACACAAAGACCGCCACCGCCGCGCCGCTCACGGTCAGCAGCGTCCGCGTGTGATGCCGCCAGACGGTCTTGAGGACGTAGGGGGCGAATTTGAACATCACGACGCCTCCTGGTGCATCGCGACCACGGGGGGCCGCGTATCGTCCACCACCCGGCCGCCGACGAGCCGGAGCTGGCGCCGGGCGATCGCCGCCACGTCCGGGTCGTGCGTCACCAGCAGCAGCGTCGTCCCCAGATCGGCATTGAGCCGCACGAGCAGGTCAAGGATCTGCTGCGCCGTCTCGGCGTCGAGACTGCCGGTCGGCTCGTCCGCCACCACCACCGTCGGGTCCGCCACGATCGCGCGGGCGATTCCCACGCGCTGTTCCTGTCCCCCCGAAAGCTGCCGCGGGTAGTGATTGGCCCGGTCCACAAGGTCGACGGCGCGCAGCGCAATCTCGACCCGCTTCTGCCGCTCGGCGCGGCCGAACGGCAACAGCAGCAGCGGCAATTCCACGTTCTCCCAGGCCGTCAGCACCGGGACGAGGTTGTGCGTCTGAAACACATAGCCGATGTTCGCCGCGCGCCACGCCGCCAGCTTCGTGCGGGAGAGGGTCGTGATTTCGGCATCGTTGATGACAATCCGTCCGGACGTCGGGCGATCAATCCCCGCGATCAGGTTCAGCAGTGTCGTCTTGCCCGAACCGCTGGCCCCCATCAGCGAGACGAGTTCGCCGCGGTGTACCTCCAGGTCCGTCTCCTGCAAGGGCGTAATGACCTCCGGTCCCTTGCGGAACTGCTTCGTGACCTTGTCGATTCTGATGAGCGGAATCATGTCTGTTCGTCAGTGCCCGGGGTGTGCCGATTCGCGGATAGGACTGCCCGTGCTGCGTTCGCCAAAGACTGCGTCCTCGCCGGTGACCTCGATCCGGTCCCCCTCCTGCAGCGACTCGTGCCCCGACGTGATCAACCGGCTGGCCGCCGTGAGCCCCTGTGTCACTTCAATGAGCGTGGGCGTCTCGATCCCACCCGTCGTGACCGGCACGCGCCGCGCGACCCCCTCGGCGATGTCGGCCACCCACACAAACGTCCCCCCCGCACCGCTCTGCACGAGCGGCCGCGGCACGAACAGGTGATACTCCTCTTCCGACACGTCCTGCGGTGCGTCGGTCTCCGGGGCCAGGAACGTCACGTCGACCAGCATCTCCGGCTTGAGCACCGTCGGCGGGTTGTCGAGCGTCACCTTCACCTCCAGCGTGTTCTTCTGGATGTTGGCGAAGCCGGTCAGAAACAGCACCTTTCCGCGCATCGGTTCCTTGACCGCCGGGCTCGCGATCAGCACCGGCTGATCGCGCCCCACGCGGGGCAGGTCCTCGAACCGCACGTCCACGCGCACCTGCAGGCGCTCCGGCTCGTACATCGTCACGACCGTGTTGCTGTCTTTGCCGTCCGCCAGCGACACTCCGGACATCAGTTGTGCGCCCGGCATCGAAATCAGGTTGAGCACCCGCCCGGCCACCGGCGCAGGAATCGTCATGCGGTCGAAGCGCAGTTGCGCCGTCGCCACGGCGACCTGCGCTTCCTCCTGTCGGGCTTCTGCGGCGGCCAGTGCGGCTTGCGCCGTGCTGAGCGCCTGTCGTTCATCGGTCTTCAATTCCAGGCGTTTTGACGCCGCATCGCGGCGACGCTGCAGCGCATCACGCTGCTGTTCCAGGACCGGTCGCCGCTGAGAAAACTCGGTCACTTCGGCCTGCGCGGCGTCGAATTCACTCTGTGCCCGCTCGACCAGGATGGGCGGCAGGGAGTCTCTGGCCGCCTGCTTCGATTCCCGATCGATCTTCGCCAGCCGCAGCCGCGCCTCGGCGCGCGCCAACTGGTTGGGCAGGTTGCTCAGTTCCGTCTGGATGGCGGAAAGCTGCGCCTCGGCTTCAGCCAGCGGAAGTTCCAGGTGTGCCGGAATGTCGAAGTTCGTCTGTGCGGCCGTCAACGCCGCCCGCGCCTGCTCGACCTCGGCCTGTTTCAGCCGTTCGACCGCTTTCGCCTGGTCCAGCGCCAGGCGCGCGTCGGCGGCGACCAGCCGCGCAATCGGTTCTCCCGCCTGGACGGCCTGGTCTTCAACCACCAGAAGTTCCTCCACAACCCCCTCCGCCAGGGCCGCCACTCGGATCGGCGTCGGCCGCGGCTCGATCCAGCCGGCCGCGTTGAACAGCGGCGTCCCGGCCGTCTGCACGTCGGCCAGGCTGACCAGCACCGGCGCGACGGTGACCGGCTTCCGCGGCAGGTAAGCATCGCGCGCAGCCCAGCCGAAGACGCCGGCAAAGCCGAGCACCAGCACGGCCGGCAGCACGTACCGCGAAACGATGCGACGCTTCGGGACGATCCGCGCGGCCCCGTCGCCGTTGCGGCGCACCGCCAGTTGTTTCAGGTCGAGTTCGTCAGTCGTCGGCATGGCACACCTCAGAAATTCTCCGCGTAACTCGTCGTGGATCACACCAGCCCGACGCGCAAGCGAGGGAATGGACGTCCAACGTAGTGCGCCCCTCGCTTGCGCTCTTTGATGTTGCGCTGCGCGCGATTTGGCGGGAATATGTCATGACCCGAGGCGCAGGTCAGGGAATTGAGCGTCGACGCAACTCAGCCCCTCGCTTACGCTTCGGGTTACGATGTCAATCGCCTCTCGCCAAAAGCGCAACATCAAGACTTCGTGGAATGGCCTCCCTCATGGTCGTGCGCGTCACCCTCCTTGTGTTCGTGCTTGCCACTGTCGTGATCATGCCCCTCGTGTGCATGGTCGCCGTGCCCCGCCGCCGACGCCTTCACGTTGCCGGGTGCGCGGACGAACACGTGCGACGCCAGCACGGTGGCGTTCCCCTCTTCGCCCTTCTGCAGCGTCCCTTCGACCACGAGCGTGTCCAGTTCAGCCACCCCCAGCAGGGTGCGGGCATCGTCGGCGACCAGTTGGCCCCCCTCCTCGACGACCTTCACCAGGATCGAGCCGCTCTTGAGTCCGTCGGTCGCGCAGCAGTAATCCCACGGCGTCGGACAACTGTCCCCCGGAATATCGGAACACGCCTGCAGCGACAGGTCGACGATCGTGAACGCCGCCCGGCCTTCAACCCACGGGTTGACGTCCCCGCCGATCCGTCCGACGACGACCACCTTGTCGCCGTCCGCCGCCGCCGCACGCACGTCGGCGACATTGCGGGCGCCTTCCGGTTCCGCATCCAGCCGGTACTTCGCGCCGGCCGTCGATGCCGTCCGGCTCGTCGGCGTGGCAGTCTGCACTGCTTCCACCGGCGTCGTCGACGACTGCGACGAGCAGCCCAGGAATCCCGCCAACGCCAGCATCCCTCCGGCGACAGACATCAAACGGGTCATTTTCAAGCTCCTGTGTCAATGGGGTTCAGATTGCCTTGAGTCCGTCGACGACGGACAACCGAAATACACGCACGGCAGGCGGCAACGAGCCGCACACGCCGAGAAAGAGCGCAATGCCATATCCGATCAGCAGCGTCCCGCTGTCGATCTGCAGCTCAAACGCTCCCATCGTGAACCGCACGGCCAGACGGTGCACGAACAGGCTCGAAACGGTTGACGCCAGCAGCGCCGCCGCCATCGCCAGGATCGTCCCCTCCTGCACGATGCTCAGCACCGCGGCGCGGCGCGAGAAGCCGATCGTCTGCAGTGTCGCCAGCTCGGGGACCCGTCCCACGACCGCGCCGTACATCGTGTTGAGGCCGACCAGCACGCCGGCGCTCGCCACGAGTCCGACGACCAGCCAGGAAAGCCACCGCACCGGCTTGTAGTCCTTGCGCAGCGTCTCGAAATACTCGGTCTGCCGGATCGCGGCCAATTCCAGGGTCTGCCACTCCTTGCAGAACAGGCTGACGTCCTCGAACGATCCGCCCGGCGCGAGCGTCAGCGCGACCAGGCTCAGGTCCTGCCGCTTCTGCGCCTGCTGCAGGTCGTCGAGCCGGCACCACAGTTCGGACTCAAACGCCGCCCCCGCCGCGGCGAACGTGCCGCTGATCGTCCACTCCCGCCCCTCGAACGTCAGCCGCTCCCCCGGACGCAGTGCCGCTTCGCCGACGCCGATCTTCGTCGCCGCCAGCCGCCCGACGAGCACCTCCCCCGGCGCAGGCCAGCGCCCCTCAGTGATTTCCACGCGACTGTGGACAAGCAGCGCCGCCGGCGTCACACCGCGGACCAGCCCCATCGCCGGCGGTGCATCGGCGGACGTCCGGATTTGTGTCCCGGAATACAGTTCGGGCGACGCGTACTTTTTGCCATAGCGTTCCTGAATGCCCGGCACGCTGCTTGCCACGAGGTCGGCCGTGCGCATCGGGACCGACGAGTATTCGAGGTTCTCGCCCATCCCCAGCGAGAACACGATCGCCACGCGCGGATCGCCGCTGACGGCGAGCGACCGGTCGAGCCCGCGCACGAACCCCAGCACGACCAGCACCAGCAGCGTGACCATCGTCAGCCCCGCCAGCGTCAGCGCGCTGCGCAGCGGCCGGCGGAGCAGGTTGCGAATGCCATATTCCCAGGGCAGGGGACGGAACATGGTTGCGGGGGCAACGAGATGACGCGGGGAGGGACGCAGCGCACACGTTGTGATGTTGCGCACTGCGGCATTCCGCGGGGAAATCACATTAGCCCGAAGCGCCAGCGAGGGAATGGACGTCCCACGCGACTAAGTCCCTCGCTTGCGCTTCGGGCTGGTGTGGGCGACGGCGTCCGATTGAGCGCGCTCATCCGGGAGGACCGGCGGCGCGCATTCCGTCAGCAGAGCCACACGCAATGCGCCGTGCAGACGGCGCGCCACCCCGCGCAGGCCGCATCGCTCCCGTCGAACGATTCCGCCTGAATCATGCCGGCCGCCGGCAGCGCGATGGCGGGGACCGTGCCGCTGGTCCACTCCACGAACAGCGCCCCGACTTCCGGCGACTCGCTGACGAACACCGCCCCATTGCACAGACAGGGGAGGGGGCACGGCGCTTTCGGCGCGGGAGTGGGTTGCGGCTCCTCACTGGCACAGCGCTGGCAGCACGCGCGGGTAGGGGGTTGCCGTTCGCAATGCGTCGTGCCCGGACTGCAGCATCCCCCCGCATCGGCCCGGCAGAGGTAGGGGCAGACCAGCAGGGCGACGATCAGCAGAACGGCGGCCAGGCGGCGCAACACGCGTTGACTCCCACGGAAATCGACGACAGGTACAGGCATTATGCTACGCCCTGACGTTCGCCGACGTCAACACCTGTTGCCGCGGTCAGTCTGTAGCCGGGGTCAGTGACCCCGGCCAAGTCACGCGGGGCATCCAATCACAACCCGGCCGGCCTCAGTGAGGCCGGCTACAGGATGCTACAGAGTGTTCAGGCCCGCCGCGCGTGCCTTTGCGGCCCCGCACCAACCGCGCTATACTCATTTCCTGTCACCTGCGCACGCCTGCGGAGCCCTCTCATGCCGCGCTATATCGACTTCCCGCTCGCCGCCGGCGGTACGATCCGCATGGAGGTGGACGAGCCGGCCCCGTCCGCCGCCACGCGCCGCGCCGGCGCCGCGGAGGCCGTTGCCGCGGCCCAGCAGACGCTGGAGGCCGCGCTGCAGAAGCTCAAACCGACGGCGCAGGCGATTGTCGGCGTGCTGAGCCAGATCGGCCCGCAGGAGATCGAAGTCGAGTTCGGCTTCAAGGCCAGCACCGACGCCGGCGTGATCATCGCCAAAGCCGGAACCGAGGCGAACTTCAAGGTCTGCCTGAAATGGAAGTCGGGGGAAGCGGAAACGAAGAAATGACGGAGCGGCAACTCATGCGGAAATGAGTGGAGTGTGAGCCGATGGCGGGACTGGCGGAGCAGGGGATTGCGGTCCTGAAGAACCATGACGGCGACGTCGTCGGCATGGGGGTTGTCATTGACGAAACGCACATTCTGACATGCGCTCATGTCGTGAATGCTGCGCTGGGACGCCCCGTTGACGCGGCGACCACCCCACGGCGACGCGTTCCTGTTGCGTTCCCGCTGGAGCACAACGCGGCGACGCAGTCAGCTTCTGTCGATGTCTGGCTCCCGATCCGCGACGCCGCAAACGGCCGCAGTTCAGGCGTCGAGGACATCGCCGTTCTGGGATTGAAGCGCCCGGTGCCGGCTCCGGTTGGAATCGCCGGTTTCATCGATCCGCCGGACCCGGCCCACCAGCAGTTCCGCGCGTTTGGTTTCGCCGTCGGCAGTTCGACCGGCAACTGGGCGGAAGGGAAAGTGCTTGGCGCCGTCTCCGGCGGCTGGCTGCAGATCGACGGCCTCCGCGAGACTGGAATCTTTGTGCAACCCGGTTTCAGCGGCGGCGCGGTGTATGCCGACGAACTCGGCGGCACGATCGGCATTGTCGTGGCGGCGAATACGAATTCGGCGCAACAGGTGGCCTACCTGATCCCGACGCGCGTCCTGAAGCAGGCCTGCGGCTGGCTCCCCGTCCATGATTCAGCGGCAAATACGAAACGCGTCGAACGAGCACCGGTCGATGAAGTTGCTCGCGACGTCCTTTTGGCCAAACTCCGCCAATTGACGGCGACCGATTTCGGCTCGCTGCGCACGGCCCTGCGGGAGTGTCGCGGTCACGTCGATGCCGACGGGGCCGTGATCCGGCGCGTCGATCAACTTGTGCGCATTCTGGAGCCGTACCGCGAGGACGCCGGCTATCACTATTTCGTGATGGAGTATCTCGCCGGCGGCACGTTTCTCTCGGCCGTCGAGTCGGACTGTCTTGATCAGGCGCCAGCGGCAGCCTCCCCCTTGCGACAGGGCCAACGCATAACGTCCCGACAGGCGGCCGGGATCGGGAGAACGCGGAACACACACACAGACCGGCGATGGGCATGCCGGCCCCGGCGCGGCCGCGGCGCGCAAACGCAGCAGGCCGAAACGTGTCATCCGGGGAACCACCGGTACAAGAATAGCCGCTCCCATGCCTGCGGCATGGTACCGGCGCACCGGTTTCCGTTGCGGAAGTGCCGAATGTACAATCACATTCGGCCATCGTCCCCTCGATTACAGGGTGATGGCGGTCAGGCGCCGCCGGGTGGCTCAAACGACGGACGAGGACGTCCGTCGTACGTTCAAGTGGTGTTCGCTCTTGCCCGCGCTGGTGCATAGTCCACCGCCAGCGTTGAGCGCAGGCCGAGGGAACGGACGTCCAACGTAACGCGCTCCCTCGCTTACGCTTCGGGTTACGTGTGTTGTCGTCCCGCTCGCACAACGGATGTTATTAGGAGACCGGAGTATGGCCGCTCGCCCACGTTTCACGCCGCTGGTCCTGTGCGTACTGCTCGCCGCCCCCGTACATGCGGCGGAACAGACCGTCACCGTGGCCAACTACAACATCCAGTTCCTCGACGCCGCCAAACTCCCCCAGCAGGGGGGCCGCAAACAACGGCTGCAGTCGGTCATCAGCCTGCTCGAAGCCGACGTCATCGGCCTGCAGGAAATCAAGGACCGGGCCGCGCTCCAACAGGTCTTCGACCCGGACGAGTGGGCGCTGATCATCGACGATGAGAGCGGCTCCGACCAGGACGTGGCGCTGGCCGTGCGCAAGTCGACGCTCGAACTCAATGGCGTGCCGGACGACCTGGACGCCGACGACGGGCAGTACCTGTTCCCCTCCGCGTCGGAGAATTCGCCATTCCCGGACCGCCGGGACGTGTTGCGCGTGGAGTTGACCGTGCGCGGGACGGGAGACCGGTTCACGATCATGGTCGTGCATGCCAAGGCCCGTTCCAACAACAACCAGCCGGCACGCGCCGCCACCGACTTCCGCCGCGAGAATGCGGCCCGCATGCTGGCCAGCCGGATCGAGGCCGAGTTCGACGAGACGCCGCTGGTCATCGTCGGCGACTGGAACGACAACCCGGACGACCGCTCGCTGAACATCCTCGAGACCGGGGACCCCGGCGCGCTCGGCGGACCGGAGGAAGTCCCCGGCCCGTTCCTGTTCAACCTGATGGAACCGCTGTGCGCGGCCGGCCACGTCAGCCACGGCCGCACGGAGAGCGACGTATTTGACGGGGTGATCAACACGATCGACCCCGAGAGCCGCTTGCGCAACAACCAGTTTCGCGGCACGAATGCCCACACGGGAGACATCCTGTTCGACCAGATCGTCGTCTCGGACGAGCTGTTCGCGAGATTAGTCCCCGATTCCGCGCGCGTGTTCAGCGCGGCCGTGGCGGTGCAGGGGACCGCCAACACCCGCGCATCGGACCATCTGCCGGTGTTGGCGCAGTTCGTGTTCGGCGGCGACGCGCCCATGCCGCAGGGACCGGCCGTGCGGATCGTCGCCCTGCTGCCGGACCCGTCCGGTCCGGATGCCGGCCGCGAAGAAGTCCACCTCAAGAATGCCGCGGCCCAGGAAGTCGACCTGTCGGGCTGGCGCCTGGTCGATCGCGGCGAGAACACATTCGACCTGTCAGGAACCATTGCCGCAATGGGAGACCGGAAAATCGTGCTGCCGGCCGGGGAACTACCGCTCAATAACAGCGGCGACAAGGTGACCCTGCTGGATGCGGCCGGCGCGGTGGTGCAGGTGGTGGAGTACGTCAAGGCGGACGTATCGCCCGGCCAGTTGATTGCCGTCCCGTGACGGCAGCCGCGCCACGATCATCCGCGTCCTGTCCGGGCCGCTTTGTGAGTGACCCGGACGCTTGAAGCGTCCGGGTCACTGCGCGCGGGATGTGTTGTGCGTCCCCTTCCGGCTCGTTCCGCGGCAATTCATCGCGCCATCGCGATGCGCGCGATGTGGCATCCGCGGCTACTGCGAGGGCGCGCGATGTTCAATCGCGACGCCCTGTGCGGCTCGTTCCGCGGATATTTATCCGCGGCTGCGCGCGCGTCATTACCGTCGCAATTCGGCCAACGCCCCGGCCGCCGTAAGGTAGGCTTGCAGCAACGTTTCCCGCCTTGCCGAGGCCGCCGCCATGACCGCCGTCCGGACCTGCCTGCTCACTGCTGCGTGCGTCTTCTGGACGCCGGCTCCCCGCGCGGATGAGCCCCGGCTCGACCCGGCCAAGGTCCGCGCGGACATCGAGCAGAGCCGCGCCGAAATCGAACGCAAGTCCCGCGAAATCCGCGAGCGCGTCGAGAAATCGCTGCGCGAAAGTCGGTCCCGCCTGAAACTTCCCCCGGCGTCGAGTGCCACTCCCACGCCGCCGCCTGCCTCCGCACTCTCCACACCAGACAAGTCATCCCCGTCCCGCTTCGAGCCCTGCCCGCTCGCCTACCGCCCCGTGCGCGGCCGCGACTACGCCTTCCGCGTCGAAATGACGGCCACGCCCGAGCAGATGAAATGGACCGGCGACATCTACCTCAAGGGGATCTTCCCCGACTCGGGCGGCGCACCCGCCGAGATGTTCTGCATCGGCAGACTGGAAGCCAGCCGCTGGCTGGAAGGGAAACAGGAGTGGCACCGCATTCCGGGCGAAGACGTCCCGTTCCCGGACCTGGTCCGATTCAACCCCAACGCCGTGCTCAACACCGAAACGGCCGGCATGTTCGACGACCATACGCTTCCCATGCAGATGTCGGCCATTCTGCCGGTCGAACAACTCATCTTCCCGGACCAGCCGATGTTCGCCAACGACCCGCGCGATTCGCGATACGACAGCACGTTCTACATCCGCACGGAGTCTTCCAGTCCGATTCTGCTGGGGCCTCAATTGACCGAACTCAAGGGGGAGTGCCGACACCTTGTCCGCATCGAGAATGAGCAGGGGGCGCATCCCCGCGTGATCAACCTGGAGGGGTTCTATTGCGCCGACAAACAGATGGGGATGAAGTTCGAGCAGAAGGCCGCCTTTGACGTGGCCGGCGGCATGGTCGGCAGCAGCACGCTCGATTACACGCTGCAATGGGAGCGGGATTCCCGCATGCGCGTCGTCGTGTCGCGCCTCGGCGGCGACGAACTGGCCGCTGCGAAACAGGCCGCGCTGCAGCGCGTGCCGATCGCCCGCTGGCCGGCCTACTTTCTGCGCACGCCGGCCGGGCACGGCGACTACGAGATCGGACCCGTCGGGTCGACGTCCGAACTCAAACGGGGCGACCCGGTCTCCGTCGCCGTCCCGATCGACGACCGGAACGTCCACGGCTCGCGGGACTACGCGGCGACCGTCGCCGGCATCGTCGACGACCGCCAGATCCGCGCCCGCATTGAGGGGTCCGGCGAACTGGTCGACGTCGGGACCGGATCGGTCCACCGGAAGAAACCATGAGAGTCAGCGACCCGGACGCTGTGAGCGTCCCGGTCGCGCTGCACCGCCGCATTCTTGAAACAATCTGCCGCGAGAACGGCGAAAGCGGCCGTGGCAGACATTCACCTTTGCCCAGGGTTCCCAGACCTGCGGCAATTTCCGCCGGAGATGGCATTCGATTGCAGCGCGGCGCCTGCGCCAGCCGATGCAGACGGTGAGATACGCAGTTTATTCCGGATGTATCGGTCGTGCGACCACCAGAGAGCGTGTCCATGGTTGGACCCGACAGGCGGAGAATCGTCTGGCTGCTGACCTTGCTCGTCGGCAGCGCCAGCGGCTGCGCGTCGCACGCCATCAACCGCGACATCGCACGGGTCGCGATGTCCGACATGCCCCGGGAACTGAACAAGGTCACCCATCCGACTTATCGCGTCGAACCCCCCGACATCCTGCTGATCGAAGCGGTGAACAACATCCGGCTGGCGGATGCGCCGCTGCAGGCGGGAGACGAACTGACGATCCGGCTGCAGAACGGCCTGCCGCTGGAGCTGAAATCCGACCCCGAACTGAACCAGCTCGAGTATCAGTTCGAAATGGAGCGTGAGATCGCCCTGAAGGTGGTCAACGGGCCGTATCGGATTGGCGCCGACGGGACCGTCGACCTCGGGCCCGCGTACGGCAAAGTCCCCCTCGCCGGTCTGTCTCTCGACCAGGCCCGGGCCGCGCTCGACCGGCACTTGCGCGATACGGTCGGGCTGCTCGACCCCCGCCTCACCGTCGACCTGCCCAACGTCGCCGGCAAGCAGCCCGTCACCGGCGAGCACC
>CAZWGW010000164.1:0-11320 GCA_964633565.1 uncultured Planctomycetaceae bacterium | reverse complement strand
AGTCTGGCAGTTTTGGCAACAGCGGGAATTGTGGCGGCCACCATCGCACCGGGTCGCGCGCCGGCCCAGGACAGCGAATTCAACGTCCGCGTGCAGCAGGCGATTGCCAGGGCGGCCGGATACCTCGAGGCGAACCTCCAGGACGAACCGGACGACGGCGTGCGCGCACTCGCGGCGTTGGCGCTGGTGAAGTCGCGTGTCCCCGTAGATTCTCCCGCTCTGCAAGGCGCGATCCAGGACGTGCTGAACCGGGTGCAGAACGGCGCATACACACCCGGATCGCATCACATCTACCAGGCCGGTGTCGAAGCGACACTGCTGGTGGAGTCCAACGCGACGGTGTTCCGTCCGCAGATCGAAGCGATCGCCAGATACCTGATGGCTCAGCAACTCCCGAACGGAGGCTGGGACTATCCCACCGGCCGGCAAGGTCACGGCGACACCAGCGTCACGCAGTACGCCTGTCTCGGGCTGTGGTCCGCGACCCGCGCGGGGGTCGACGTGCCGGTCACCGTCTGGGACCAGGCGATCGCCTGGCATATTGCCACACAGAATCCGGACGGCGGCTTCCGCTACGTCCCGACGACCGGGGAGGGCTATGAACAGGGAGGTTCCAGCATCAATCTGACCCTGGCGGCGATGGGGAGCATGCTGATCTCGGCACGGCATTGTTTCCCGGGCCGCGCGGGAACTCTGGCCCAGTTGCTGGGATTCAAACCCGAGCGGAACACGGTGCAGCTCGAACGAGGCGTGCTGGAACCAGTGGACCTGACCAGGGTCCAGGGGCCGGAGGGGGACGCCACGCCCCAACCGACGAAGACCACCGTCCGATTTGACGATTTGAAGCGATCGCTCGAGCGGGCGTACGACTGGGCCGGGGGACGCGTCGGACCCGTCAAGGGAGACCCGCATTACGCGGACTATTACTACTACACGTTTGAACGCGCCGCGGCATTGGCCGGGGTGGAGCAGTTCGGCCGCTTTGTCTGGTTCGAAGGCTGCGCCAATGAATTGCTCCCGAGGCAACAGGCGGACGGACACTGGTCGATCTCGACATTCAACGTCCGCGACACCGCCTTTGTGACGCTGTTCCTGACGCGCGCCACGTCAGGCGCGGTCGACAAGGTGGCGCCACAGGACCTGATCCGTGGAGGGCTCGCCCGAGGGCACCGCGGCGGCCTGGACCATCTTCCGGACATGCTCCCGGGCGGCACGAGCCAGACACGACTCGGAACGCTGGATGAACTCCTGAAACGGCTGGCAGCGCCGGGTGAAGTCGCTCTGCAAGACGTGCAGGAACAGTTCGTCCAGCAGGTCCAGATCAGCAACCGGACGGCGCTCATCCGTCAGAAGGACCTGCTGGTTGAATACGCGGGGCACCCCGATGCGGAGGTGCGGCGGACGGCCGTGTGGGCCATCGGTCGGACCGACGATTTCCAGCTCGGTTGGCTGCTGATCCGCGCACTGGACGACCCGGACCTGGGAGTGCTGATCGAGGCCCGTGAAGCGCTGTGCTGGCTGGCGCGCAAACCCAACGGCCTGGGGGAACCGGCCGATCCGCGTCTGGACCTTCCCGAGGATGCGACCGAGGCACAGAAGTCGACCGCGATTGCTGCGTGGCACGCCGAACTGATCCGGAACTGGGGGACGTGGTATCTGCAGACACGTCCTTACGCCGAACGGGGAGATGAATTCGAAGCCGAACTCCTGCAGAAGATCGCCGCCGCGAAGTGATCGCCCCCGTGCAGCGGCCGATCGAACCAGTCGGCGTGCCCGGTCCGCGGCCGCGGTGGGCGCTGGTCGTGCTCGGCCTGATCCTCGCGGCATTCGTTGCGATCCGCGGTCCCCTGATGGCCCGCCAGCCGGGAGGCCTCGACGAGGAGTATTACGCCATCCCGGGTCTGACGATCCTGGAAGGCGGCATTCCGCGGATGCCGCACGTGCCGCAGCGCGATCCGGCCAGGGTGTTCTACCGGGCGGACGAAGCGCTGTTTGCCGAACCGCCGCTGTCGTTCTACTGGCAGGCCGTGTTCTTCGCAGTCCTGCCCGACACCTACGGCGCGGCGCGGTGCGCCACCGCCGTCGCGGCGCTGGTGGTGCTGTGGTTGATTTACGAACTGGGACGTCTGTTGTATGGCAGTGAAGCCGTGGGGCTGTGGGCGGCTGGTCTGTGCGTGCCGGCCCGGAGCTTCTACTTCGCGGCGCAGACCGCCCGACCGGACATGCTGTGTACGGCATTCGGACTGGGCGCCCTCCTATGCGTGGCGCGCGGGCAGGTCGCGGAGGACCGACGGTGGCTGATCATTGCCGGAGTCCTGCTGGGGCTCGGTGGGTTGACGCATCCCTTTGCGATTGTGTTTGCCGCACAGGCCGCGGGATGGGTGTTCCTTGGGTCGCGCGGCTGGCGGCGCATCGGCAACGTCGGTCTCCTGGCGTTCCTGGCGCTCGCCGTGACGGCCTGCTGGCTGCCGCTCATCCTGAGTCACCCGGAGGCGTTTCGCGCGCAGTTCCTGAACAACATCCTGAAGCCGGCGGGGCCGGGCCTGCTGGCGCGGCTGCTCAATCCGATCGACTCGTTCTGGTCGCAGGGCTGGATGATGACGGGGCACCTGGGGGTCGTGCAGTCGGTGCTGTTCCTGGGCGCGCCGGTCATTGCCGCCGCATGGGACGGGTTCCGCCGGCGCGGGCCGCTCATCGCGTGGCTGCTGGCATTGTCTTCGGTGTACCTGATGGCCGCCGCGGCGGGCCGGCATCCGACGCAGTACCTGTGGTGCTATCCGACGACGCTGCTGTGCCTGTGCCTCGGGCGGGTGACGGTCGCAGCGGGGGCGTTTCTCAAAGGATTCGGGCGAGCCGGGCGAATCGTTCCGTTGGCCGGTGGACTGGCGCTGATCGGCCTGATGCTCCCCGGCGCGGGGTTGCGGACCTGGCTTTCGCACGTGCGGCACTGGAACGACGTCAACTACAATGCTCCGGCGTTCGCCGCACGGATGCTCGCCGATCTGCCGGCGGACGCCCGGTACACCGTAGACCGCGAATTCGCACTCGATTTCGTGGCGGCGGGCCGACAGACGATCCTCGCGGAAACGTTCGACGTGTATCTTTCAGCCCGGGAATTCGAGTATGATTATTTAATTGTAAGTCGTCATGGCATCGATGAAAATCTGGCCTTTATAATGCGCGGCCGGTTGCTGCACACGTATGGCGATCGCGAGGACCCGTTTGCCTGCTACGCCGAAATCTATCGACCCGCCGAAGACGGCGCTCCCCGTGGCGAGTGAAGCGCTGTACGAACTGGGGGTGACCGCCGTTCGGGACGGAGCGCCGGAGACGGCAGATGACCCGTGTGTCGTTTGCGGCGGGACATCGATCCGCACGCGATATGAACTGTCGGGGTTCGCCTGGCGGGTGATTGTGTGCGAGGCCTGTGGAACAGGGTGGATGGATCCACTCCCTCTGTTGGAGGAGATTTCGGCGTTCTACCCGCCCGACTACTACGGGACGACGGGGAACAAGTTCAAACGCTACGTCGAATGGGCCGTGCGATTCGTCGCCGCGCGGCACGTGCGATTCCTGGCGCGGCGCGTTCCACGCGGCGGCAGAGTGCTGGACGTCGGCTGCGGACGTGGCACTCTGCTGGCGGCGCTGGCGGACCGCGGACTGGAGGTGCACGGCATGGAGGTCAGCCGGGCAGCCGTGCAAGGGGCGGACTCGCGCGCGGAGATCCGGATCGCGGCCGACCTGGTCGAAGCGGCGTATTCCCCGGACCATTTTGACCTGGTGATCCTGTGGCACGTGTTCGAGCACCTGCGCGATCCGCGACGGACGCTGGACGAAGTGCATCGTATCCTCCGCCCCGGGGGCGAAGTGGTGATCGCCGTGCCGAACTTCTCGAGCTGGCAGGCGCGCTGGGCCGGCGCGGCGTGGTTCCATCTCGATCCACCGCGGCACCTGTATCACTTCCCCGTTGAGGCACTCCGCACGCTGTTGCGGACCGCCCGGTTCGCGCCGCGCTCGGAGCACCATTTTTCGCTGCGGCAGAACCCGTTCGGCTGGGTACAGAGCTGGCTCAATCGCCGGCCGCGCTGGAGGCGGAACGCGCTGTATGAACTGCTGCAGCGGCGCGGGGCCAAAGCACGCCGGAATTTCGACTTGATGACGCGGTGCGAACTGCTGTCGGCGTTTGCCGTCGGGATGCCGCTGGGGCTGCTGCTGGAAGTGTTCGCGACGATTGCGCGCCGTGGGGCGACGGTGCATATCGTCTCGCAGGCACGCAAGTAGCTCAGGGAGACGATTCAAGCGATCGATCGTCGCTCACTCTGAATGCTTCACGGACTCGAAATGCCGGGCGCGTGGCGAAATAGATTCCCGTGGCGATAAGTAGATTGAAAGGGATTCCGCTCACGAAAAAGTCCGACTGTTCGCCCGGAGCAGTTGGATCGAACAGCCAACCCAGAATTATGCCAGCGTTGCCTGCGCCGACATACGCGAACACCGCATACCAGGCGATCTTCGATCGTCGCCACAACCCGACGCCGATGACCGCGAAGAAGAGGCCCAAGGCTACAAACGCGATTCGTTTCGCCGAGTCCGAGGACAGGAACGGGAGCCATCCGATGTGGACCATTGGGAGCCAGACCATCGCGGCCATCATCGGTCCGCCGATTGCAAACAGGCACCCCAGCGGCACGACACTGGTCCAATACGCGCGCTCGGGGGTGTATGGTCGACGTGGAGCGAAGAACCTCATTTCGCCGCTCCCTTCAGGTGCCGGTCCAGAAACCGGTACGCCACGTCCCGCACCTCCTCCGGAAAGTCGTGCTGGCAGTCAGGGTAGTTCGCCTGCAGGTTGTCCGTCGCGCCATGCAGCGCGTAGATCGGTCGCGCCGCGGCAATCACGTCGCGCACGCCGGAGACCTCGAAGTTGCTGTCGTGCAGCGGCGAACTCGCCAGGAAGGGGCGCGGCGCGAACGCCGCCACGATTTCCGTGAAGTCGAACGGCACCTCGTCCGGGTGGTTGTGGTACTCGCTGGCGATCCGCGGCATGTACCGGGCGCTGGTCCAGCCGGCGAGTTTCCCCTCGTAGTACTTGTGGAACCGCGTGAAGCCGCAGTTGGAAACGACCGCCTCGATCCGCGGCTCGAAGGCCGCCGTGAACATGGCGTTGTGTCCGCCGAGCGAGTGGCCGATGACGCCGATCCGCTCGCCGTCGACGTCTGGGAGCAACTGCAGCAGGTCGACGGCGCGGATGTTGTCGTAGATCGCCTTCATCGTGCCGCTGACGTACGTGTCCGCGTCGAAGTCGTATTCGTAGTCACCGAACGACGGATAATCGGGCGCGAGCGTGACGTATCCCCTCTGGGCGAGATGCAGCGCGTAGTGCAGGTTCGGGTTGCCCCCCAGGCCGGCCGGTTCCTGCTTGCCGATGCCGATCGTCTGGTGCAGGCAGAGGACGGCCGGCAGGCGTTCGCCCGCCGCATGGCCGGGGATGAACAGGTAGGCGCTGACGGTCCGGGCAGGGTTGTCGGTGTGGTAGCTGATCTTCTTGCGCACGAGGCCGCTGTTGCTGAGCGGCGTGGTTTCGTGCGTCTGGACGTCGAGCGGCACGGGCGTTTCCGGGTGCGGCAGCGGCCCCATGACGGTCTGCATGTGGGCCAGAATGTGCGCGCGCCTGACCTGCCAATCGTCGGTGGTTTTGACTGGTACGCGTTCGCCGCCGGCGCCGACGTAATACGAGAGGATCTGGTGCTCCGAGTATGTTGCCCGGTCCTGTGCTGAAAGTGCATCGCCCAACACCAACGTGAGAACGAGCGCCTGCACGAATCGAAGCACTAAGCACCTCCCGAGTATTGTACGCCCTGTTGAACAATGCACTCGCACGTCAACGCGCGTCGAATCTATTGTAGATCGAGAGCCAGAGCACGATTTCCAATTCGACAAGCTGACGCATGAACGACAACGGAATTACTTCTCCCTGAACGGCAAGTCCCGAGTGCAGTCGCGACGTGAATCCGATATCCAGCACGGACCCTCGCACGCCGGCGGCATTTGCTGAATTCTCCAGCCAGGTGCTCGTCTCGCGGATCTGCTCTTCAAGATTCCATGCTTCAGAAACCTCGATGGGATCGCGGCCTTCGAGGCGAAAGACAGCGCTCATCCTGCGATCCTTGTCTATCGGACGCGACGTATGCGACCGCCAACGCCGAAGCGTGCTCTATTCCGCATTACTCGGAGGCTCATTCTGCGCTTCGCGGTTCCCCCGCCGGTTCCGCCCGCGCGTCTGCGACCAGCCGCCGTCCGGGTCGGCCCGCCAGTCAATCGTGTAGCTCTGGGTGACCGGCTTGCACCACCCCTCTTCGTCGTTGCAGGCGAAGTACTTCACCGTCAGCGTCACGGGCTGCGGCCAGCGCAGGTCGACGTCGATCAGGAACTCCCGCGGGTCGGCGTCCGCCGGCTCGTCGAGTTTCGGCCCCTCGCCGTGCGATTCCGCGATCTTCACGCCGGCGGGCGTGGTCACGTCCCATGCCACGGGTGCGGCGAGGTTGTTCCAGTGCACGTGATACAGCGGGTCGAGATGGAACCCCAGATAGAGTTTCCCCACACCGTCGTGGAGAAGTTGCGGTTCGGCCTCGGCCCGCAGCTTCACATAAAAGGGCTGCCTGCTCCCGGCGATGTCCGGCGTGACCGCGAGCGCCGTCAACCGCTGGGCAACCTGCAAGCGAGGCACAATCCCCCGCGGCGCAGCGGACGTCGGCGCCGTAAAGCGGACGTCCACGTCCGCTGGATCCGTCGGGTTCTCGACCGGACCGACAAGCTCTTCCAGGTCCTGGCGCAACTCAGCGGGCTTGCTCCAGTCCCGCAGCCGCGCGATCTTCCCCTCCGGATCGAGCACGAACTCACAGTTGGGCGCGTTGCCGAGCGCGTGCTTGAGGTCGTTCTCCATCGTGTCGCACAGCCACGCGAACCGGCCGCCGATCGTCCGCTCGGCCTCCTGCACGTGCATCAGCCGCTCCTCGAGCGTGACAGGAGCAACGTAGGTATTCGTTTCGGGGTGCGCCAGCGCCTTGTAGAGATAGTAGAACTTGACCCCCTTGGGGCCGTAATCCCGGGCGATCGCCTCCAGACCGGAGACGTTACGGAGGAACGGGGGTCAGGTGAGGCAGCCGGTGACCAGCACCGAATAGCCGCCGCGCAGTTCAGACGTCTGGAACGGCTTCCCGGCTGCGTCATAGATCTGCAGGTCGGGAAACTCGCTTCCGACCTTCAGGCCGGAGGCTTCGAACTGCCGGCTCACCATTTCGCGGGGGGTCACTTCGGCCGGCTGCTGCGCCGGCGCGGCGGACGCCACCAGGCACAACGCCAGGCTGGAACAGACATTGCGGGTTGACATGGTCACGGCATACCTCCGGAGGATGAACATTGTCGTTCACGCAATCATTCAACACCCGACGCAGGACACTGGACTCGGCCAATTACGCGAGCAGCGCCGCCAGGACGGCCGAAAACACAATTCCGTCGAACGTCCCTGCTCCTCCAATCGACATCACCCCCACCGGGGTCCGCAGCAAATCCTTGAGGTGCAGCAGATCGGCCCCGATCAGCGGCCCCGCCACCCCCGCGGTGAAGGCGATCGGCGCCAGGTTTTGCACTCCCACCGGCGCGAACAGGCCGCACACGATCCATGTTACGCCCACTGCGGTCAAAGGTGAAACGAACGCGGGCATCAGGATGCCGATTCCCGGCACGGGTCGCGCCATCAGGTAACAGACCATGATGTTCGTCATGCAGGCCACAAACAACCCCACCATTGGTGCTGTGCCGAGTTGTGTGAGGTGAAAGATCTGCCACAGCGCGAGCAGCGTCGGCACGACGCAGCCTCCAACATTGACGGCGACGATCGATTCCCGGCGCACCAGCCGATACCGGGGGGAAATCATCCGCCAGCCGAACGGCCCCATCACGATCTCCGGCTGCAGCTCGTCGCGCGGGATACGATACAGGGGAATGTTGATCAACGAGCCGACAAAGATCAGAACGAGCGCCATGCCGGCGATCGGACCGGGCAGATGCAGTCGATTCAGTGCCGTCTGCATCAGGTCGACGAGGAGGAAGGGCATCAGGCAGAGCAGGAGCAGCGACAGCGCGATCGCCAGGCACCCCAGCGGCGGGAGCAACGCCGGGGGACGCCGTTCGAACTCGCGGATGCTGGTCATACCGTGCCATCGTAGGACGGATTTCCAATCCGTCCGTGCCGGCCTGAATCCTGCGCTGCATTTTGAAGTACGGACGGATTGGAAATCCGCCCTACGGTCGCGCAGTTCCCGCACTCTACGAGCCCTTCGGCGGCAATTGCAACGGCGGCCGATGCGCCTTGTGGCGAATCCAGTTGATCGCCCTGAGCACGTGCGGGCGGCGCACGATTGCGAGTTCAAACCTCCGCTTCCCCGGCAGATCGAGCAGCGTGATGCCGATCAGGATGGACAACAACCCCTGGCCCGGCGTGACGAGCATCACGATGCCGGCCAGCAGCAGCAGGCCGCCGATGCCGTTCTTGAGGACGAGCGCGACCATCCGCAACGCCGGGTGCAGCCGCGCCAGGACCGATTCACGCCTGCGGTGCAGGAAATAGTCCGCCGGTATGCGCGCGAGGAGGATGGGGATCGCGATCAACGTCCCCACGAAAACTAGCGCCGAGAAGGCGGCGATCCAGCCGGCATGCTGTCGAATCCATTCCCACATCGGGGACACCGCCTGTCGTCACTGGGACCGCACGTAGCCGGCGGTCTGGCCGAGCGTTTGAAACCCTTTGGCGTTATTCGGACTGTCTGGCGTATGATGTCACATCGACTACCGACTTTGCAAAAGGACGCGCCATGTCGCCGCTGAATCCTCACACTCAACTCACGACTCCTGGGATGTTGTGCAAAGGCGTATTGATGGCAATCGCCGCGGCGGCCATCGCCACTGGGGCCGCGTGCGCCCAGGAAAAGCCTGCGGCTGATGAAGTCTCGATCGCCGGGCATGTGTTCGACCGGCAGGACCGACCCGTGCCCCATGCCGTGGTGTTTGTCGCCGAGCACGAGACCGGCCTCCCGATCGACCGCGTCACGGGGGCGCCATACCGCGTCGAAGATGTCCACTCGGACCACGCCACCGTCTGGGATGCGACGGATGACGCGGGGGCGTTCGAAATCCGCGGGCTCCCCGCCGGCACGTACCGCCTGTTCGCCCAGGCCTGGGAGGACCGTAAGCCGATCGTGAACGCCAGCGATGTGAATGGCGCCTACGTCGACCTGCTCGGGTCGGCTGATGCAGTCGCGGTCCCCTCCGACGCGGCTCGCGCACTGACGCTCAAGCCTGCCGGAACGGGCATCGTCACGTTCACGTGCGACGACATCGGCAACAATGAGACATTCGTATTCCTGAGCCGCGTGCTGCCGCAGGACCCCGTGCTGGGACCGGTCGGCTGGGTCGGGCCCTTCCTGGGGAACCAGATCGGGTTCAACCGCATGCCGCGGGGCCAGACCGTGTTCCGCGGCCTGCCGGATGGCGAATTCGGCGTCGCTCTGTTCGCGGCCGACAACTCCCCCGGCGTCGGCGCCGCGCGCGGGACGATCCTGGCGCAGACGCGGCCTGTCGCCGTCATCCGCGTCAGCGAGACGGACATGGTCGCCGGCTGGAGCAACGCCCGGAAGACGCCCTACCCCGAGCTGCAGCCGCTCGTCGACCACGTTCGCACCCTGCTCGACCAGGGTCAGGGAAGTGCCCTGTGGCAGGCGCTGGTCGCCGGAACCGAATTGGCCAACGACGCGGCCCTTTCACTGAAGGTGTTGGACGACGGCAAAGAAGCGTGGTCGACCGCGCTCCGGCTCGGACCGTGGGACCGCAAGGTCATGCTCCCGGGTGGATTGGAATCGACGGTCGGCCAGGCCCTCGCCGCGGTCGCCTGGGTGCGGCTGGAACAGCGCCTGAAGCAGCGATAGTGGGGCAGGCCGTCTCGATCGTCAATGCTTGAGCGTCCGGTTGCTGTTGCGCTCCATGAGAAAACTGTGCGCCAGCCAGCACGCCTCGGCCCATGCCAGCCCCAGGCTCCAGCCAGCGAGCACATCGCTCGGATAGTGCACCCCCAGACAGACGCGGCTGACCCCGACGAGCACCGTCAGCACGAGCGCCACCGCGAGGAAATACCACTTCAGCCGCGTGCTGCTCACCACCGTGGTGAGCAGGCTCCCCAGCGTGAGATACACCACGGCCGACATCAGCGAGTGGCCGCTGGGAAAGCTGCTGGAGGCGACGTCGGACAAGTGCGGCACAATATCGGGCCGCGGCCGGTCGAACAGGAACTTGAGTCCGTAGGCGAGCATCCAGCCGCCGACGACCGCCGTCAGCACGAACCGCGCATCACGCGACTGGCCACTGAGGAACAGGAACCCCACGACGCCTGCCGTCGTCAACGTGAGCATCGCGTAGCCGCCGATCGCCGTCAGATCGCGGGCGACCTCCCCCAGCCAGTGGGGGCCGCGCAGCCGCGTGACGTCATCGGGCTGCCGCAGCGCGCGGAGCACGCGCACGTCCATGCCATGCGTGTCGCCGTCGGTGACGCGGTCGGCGATCACGAGAAACGCCCACCCGGCCACGGCGATCACCAGTAGCGACCCCAGGACGCGCGGCTCCCAGGCCTTGAAACAACTCATCGGTCGTGTCGAAAAAGGGGACATTCTACTTTTTCCGCATCACGTGATTCTCTGAGATGCGACCTCAACGGAAAAAGTTGAGTGTCCCCTTTTTCGCGCTCTGACGCCCGAATTCTTGGCGAATTCGGCGACACAGCGTCAGCCCTTCACACGATAGCCGATCCGGCTGAGCAATTCGCGCACGCGATCGCGCTGTTCCCCCTGAATCTCCAGCCCGTCGTCGCTGATCGTCCCCCCCGCGCCACACGTGGTCTTGAGCTGCGTCAACAGCGCGGGCAGGTCGTTATCCTCAGCCGCCAGGCCGCGGATGACGGTCACGTACTTCCCCTTCTTCCGTTTTTCGATCGAGAGTCGCGCCGTCTGCTTGCCGGGCGGCGTCCGCTCCGGCGGGCAGCGGCAGTTGGCTTCCAACTCTCCACAGCGCTCGCATCGCGGCGGCCGATCGAACGGCGTCCCTTCGAACAATCGCATATCTACGCCAGCACCTCATGCACCACGCGCGCTGGTTCGACGCCGGTCAACTTGAAATCCAGCCCCTGAGACTTGAACGTGAACCGCTCGTGATTGATACCCAGGAGGTGCAACATCGTCGCGTGCAGGTCGTGGACGTGGACCGGATTCTCGAC
>CAZWGW010000163.1:0-11340 GCA_964633565.1 uncultured Planctomycetaceae bacterium | reverse complement strand
GTCAACCGTTGAATCCCGTGGCACCGAAAAGGCTCCCGTCCCCTTCTTGCGGCACCGCCACAATGTCAATGTCCACCCGACGAGAGTGATCAGCCACACCGGCGTCAGCGAAAACAGACCATGATGTCCGATCGTGCAGTGCAACAGGTACACGGCCGGCGAATCGAGCGCCTTGTCGATGCCGCGCGGGTCGGACCAGTAGCTGGGAACTCCTTCGAACACGAACCGGTACTTGTCGGTATTGTAGGCCGTATAGAACGACAGCCAGTCGCCGGTGACGGCGCGGTTCAGCCCGAGGAACGCCACAACCGGAATGAGCAGCGCCGGGACCCCGAACAGCAGCGTCTGGCGGGGTGCAAGGAACAGCAGCGTCGCCCCCAGCGCGGCGGCGAGCGCAGCCGCCGGCAGTTCATTGGCGAAGGCCAGCCCGGACCAGAAACCGACGGCTGCGAACCGCCACCATTCCCGGTGTCCGTCCCCGATGATCCGGACCGCCGGGGAGAGCGCGAACACCACGCACACCGCTGCCGGAACATGGTTGTTTAAAGACATCAGGAACGGCAGCAGGAGCGTGCCGAAGCAGGCTGTCGCCACAACGAAGAGCCGTGCGAACGACGTTGCTGCGCTGCGCTGCACCAGCCGCGTGAGCACGACCAGCGCGAATGTCCACGGCAGGAGGTTGACCATCAGGAGGATCAACCGCGTCGTCCCCGCCAGGTGCTCCTGCAGGTCCCAGCCGATGACGTGCCGCACGACCCAGTACAAACCGGCCACGATCGTCGACAGCAACGGCGGTTTCGTCGAATAGAAATGCCCTTCGTGCCGCACGAGGTCAATGGTGTCCCAGCCGGGCAGGCTGCGGACGTCGTCAATCTGGTACGTCCCCTGTTCCACGAGCGCCCGGACGGTGCACCATCGCGAGCGGTCGTTGGCGCTCTGCAGCGGCGCGGCCTGCATCAAGCGGGCGAACGAAACGCTCACGGAAAGCAGTACGAGCAGCCAGCACGCGGTGCTGCAGGACGGACTGGTGGTCCGTACGCCTCCGGTTTCGGCGCTCGATTCCATGGGACGGATACTGTGCTTGTGCTGCGCTCAACCGCAACCGGACGGCCTGCCAGTCCGTCCTACGGAGTGAGGAGTTCACGCAAATGAAAATGATGCTTCCCCAGCTTGCCACCGTAATTGCCGGCGGTGACGTGCTTCAAACCGGAGACGCGGCTGGCCGCCTGCAGTCCGGCCCGCAGCGCCTGCTGTACGGCGTCGAACGACAATCCGTCGACGACCAGTTCATACACCGCATGGCAGTCGTCCGGGATGCTCGCAGTCACCAGCGGCCGCAGCGTCGGACAGTACGGATCGTTCGTGCTGGCTTTCAGCTTCTTGTAGCGCGAACCGACCTTGCTTCCGGAACGAACGATGCCGCCCGGGAACGGCAGGATGATGCCCGGCATCTGTTGCATCGCGGCGACGGCTGCCTCAGCCGCCTGCAGCGTCCGCGCCTGGTCGGCGCCGCACAACAGGAGATTACCGCCCCCGACTCCGGTCACTGTCCCGAACCTGTCCTCGCACACGAATTCGCCGTCCATCGTCGGCAGCCGCCAGAACCTCCGGGCGCCGAGTTTCTTCGAGGTCTGCCAACCGTCGCCGAAGAAACGGATCGCCCCGCCGACGGCAATCTGTTTCTCCTTTGGACATTCAGCAATTCCGCCGTAGCAGGCGGTCGTAGGGCAGGTCAGCACACACTGCCCGACGCGATTGGCGACAGCCGCCGCCAGCGACTCACGATTGAATGCAAACACCAGTACGGCCGCGCCCGGCCGCCCGTCCGGCGTTTCGTCGGCGGACAATTCCCGTTCAATCCCGGCCTCGCAGTCGCAGGCGATGACGCTCGTGGCAAAGCCCGTCATCTGCGTCACCGCGACGCGAGCCCAATGCGCACTTTCCGTCGAAACAATGACACGCGTCGCCGACATCGAAAATGCCTCGGCGAACGTGTCGTCGATCGTGACTCCGTTGAGTTCCAGCATCGCGACAGTGTACCGGCTGAACGGCAAATGAGAACCGACTACAATCGCGCAGCCGCGGATGCAGATCCGCGGACCGGGCGACTGATCGCGTTGCACACGTTGCAAGCCTCCCAATGAACTTCCTTCAGTATCTGTTCGGCGGCGGCCGCAGCACCTTTGAACCGGAGGCCGTCCGCGTTTTCCTCACGCGCACCGCCAGGTGGCGCGCGTTGTGCGCGGCGGTGCGGGCCGCACAAGACGCCGGCGAACGCGTGCTCATCGTGGCCCACTTCCCGGCGACGCTGCGCGAGGCCGGCGCCCACCTCAGTTCGGCGGGAATCGACACATTAATCCGCGACCGCCCGCTGACGTCCCACGAAGCCGCGAAGCGGGGCGAATCGGGCTCCGTACTGCTGGTCCCGGTGCCGGCGCTGCTGGCCGACGACGAGCCGCTGGCGGCCGACGCCACCGACGTCGGCCCGCTGTCGATTTACATTCCCGAAATGCACCCGCTGCGCGCTGCCGAGGACGCCGTCGATGCGTTCGCCGCGGCGATTCCGGTGCGCGTGCGGATGTACTCGTACGTGTCGCTGGAGGACCCCCTCATCGAGCGGATGTGCGGACCGTGGATGCGTGACGTGCTACGGAAACTCGGCATGCAGGAGCAGGAAGAAATCCAGAGCGCGCTCGTGGCGCGACAGATCCGCCAGGCCCAGACAAAGGTCTCCCGGCAGGTGGAGTCCTTCGAACCGGCCGACAGCGCCGCAGAATGGGTGCAGCGCACCCTGCCGCCCAAAACCTGACGGAGCCGCAACCGTGTCCGCTGCTGCATCACTCAATAATGCCCCACGCCAGATCGCCCACTGGCTCCGCGCCGCTCGCTCGGCCGTCGCATTCACCGGCGCGGGGATCTCCACGGAGAGCGGCATCCCGGATTTCCGCTCTCCCGGCGGCATCTGGGCCCAATCACAGCCGGTTTATTTTGACGAGTTTCTGCGCAGGCCCGAAGCCCGCTATGAGTACTGGCGGCAGAAGGCCGTCTCGCATCGCGACTTTGAGAACGCCCGACCGAACATTGCCCACACCCTGCTCGCCGAGTGGGAATCGGCCGGCCGCATCCGTGGCATCATCACTCAGAACATCGACGGACTGCACCAGATTGCCGGCAGCAAGTCAGTGTGGGAACTGCACGGCACCGCGAGGCAGATTGGCTGCCTGGACTGCCTTGCCCGCTACGACGCCGGCCCGATGGTCGAGTTGTTTCTGGCCGACGACCGCGTGCCGATCTGTCCCGGTTGCGGAGGGAAACTCAAACATGCGACGATTTCTTTCGGCCAGTCGCTGCCGGTGGACGTCCTGCAGGCTGCGTCCGAAGCATCGCGCACATCGGACCTGTTCCTGGCGATCGGCTCGTCGCTGGTCGTCACGCCGGCGGCTGATCTGCCCGTGCTGGCGAAGCGCAACGGCGCGAGATTGGTGATCATCAACCGCGACTCGACGCCGCTGGACGGGATGGCGGACCTCGTGGTCAATGCTGCAATCGGCGATACGTTCCGTGCCATCCAGTCGGCGCTGGAGACCCCCGGCGAGCGGCGGCCGTAAGGCCGCTGAATCGACGTCCAGTTGCGCACGGTCCCGTTCGGCAGACGGGACTACTTGCCACGCGACTTTGGCTTTCGCACCCGCGCCTGGACCTGTTGCTTGCGGAGCTTCTTCTGCAGGTGCGGCAGCTTGGTGGCGGGGCGGCGGACGCCGTGTCCGCGCTGGCTCAACATGTTTCGCTCCCTATCAAGGGTCGCGGTCGTGTCGGTGACGGGAATCCTCCGCGACACCATAGAACTTCCGCAATGGGTGATCGGCCGGAGCGAATCGCTCCAGCATTGACTGCAATGTCTCGATGTCGGCCACCAGCCACTTCCAGGGGAGAACGATCCGGGCGAACCGGTGGAAGCTTCGCAACCAGGATAGAATTCCCCCCTGAGGAACCCGATAACAAATTGCTGCAATGTAGCGCGCGTGTGACATCAACCAGACGCGATCCTGCCAGCCAATTGTGTTTTCGCCCGGCAGGTGGCTCAGGACTCGGTGGACTTGCGACAGAAGATGATTCTGATGCAGGCCGCCTGAATCAATTTCGAAGGAACACACGTACCACGAAAAGGCGACCTGCAGAGGCACCCAGACGAAAAGGGCCAGAGCAGCCAGTTCCACCCGAATGGCAGCAACGGCTCCGCCGAACACGACTTGATCGACGATGAACGCCACGGCCAGCAGTGCGGCAGTGTAGACAAGCAACACTATTGTTAACCGCGACAGGCTCGGGCGTACCAGAATCCGACCGGATCCTTCAGCCATCGACGTCACCTACAGGTCCAGCAACTCGTCCATCAACTGCGCCGTGTCCTCCAGCGACTTGTCGCTCCCCTCGCGCGTGGCCCAGCCGGTGAAGTGCACTTCGGCCAGCGCCTTGCGGACCTCCGGCCAGTTGACGTCCCCTTCTCCCAGCCGGCAGAAGCTGTTCTTCTGGCCCCAGTCCTTCATGTCGAGTTTCACGATCCGTGTGCCGAGCGTGCGGATCCAGTCTTCCGCCGGGCCGAACTTGCGGCAGTTGCCAATGTCGAAATACGCCCCGACCCACGGGCTGCCGATGGCGTCGATGTAGTCCCGGTACTGCTCCGGCGTTTCGCAGAAGCCGTTCCAGACGTTTTCGATCAGCACGCGAATCCCCAGCCGGGACGCCGTGGGGAGCGCCTTGCGGATTTCGACGATCGAACGTTCCCAGACGTGGTCGTGATTCTCCTCCGGTCCGGTCACCTTGCCGGGGACGAGCAGCACGGTGGAGCCACCGATGGCCCTGGAGTCCTTGATCGCCTGGATCAGCGCGGCCACTCCGCGTTCCCTCGCGGCCGGGTTGGGGGAGGAGAGCCGGTGGTCGTCCCCCCAGTGGACGCCGTCGACGACACCATGCACGGGGACGCCGGTCTCGGCAATCGCCGCCTGCAGGGCCGGGATGTCCTTGATGTCGGGGCTGCCCCCTTCGATGCCGTCGAAGCCGAGTTCCTTGTACTGGTTCAACTTCGCCAGCATGCCGGTCTTGTCGCCGGCGATGCCGCCCCCCTTGTTGGATTTGTAGATGCGGCCGCGATTTGCATGCTGCCGCGGAGTTGCTTCCTCTGCGGCCCGACCGACTGTTGTGAGCACGGGACCGGTTGCGACAGCCGCCGCGGCGAGGGATGTGATCTGCAGGAATTCTCGACGATTCGCAGGCCGGTGGTTCATCGGGCGGACTCGCAGTTGAGGCTTGGAGAGTGTGAACGCGTCTCGCGCGGTCAATATGCGACATCCAGTCGCGCCGCGTCAATTCAACGACGAATAGCCCGCCGAATCGTGCTCAGGAACGTTCGCGGCGTTCCGCAGGCGTGAACTGCACGAATTCATCGAGCAGCGTTCGCAGTTCGGCATGCTGCCGCATGCCGGCCGTCAGCGCGTGGGGATCAACGCCACGTTGCCGCATCGCCTGTTCGATCCGCGGCCGTAGTTCGTGCTGGAACGTCGTCCGCTGCCGCTGCCTGATCCAGAGAAAGCAGCCCCAGAGTGCGAACAGGCCCAGTCCGGGCACCAGGAACCAACTGTTCCAGCCCAGACCGCCGATCGTGAACAGCGCCACGAGCAACCAGAACAGACCCAACCCGGTCGCCCAGAGCGGCAGATTGGCGCGGGCGTTGAGCCGCTCGTTGGCCTGGACGAGCAGGCCATAGAGTTGGGCCTCTTCAATGCCGTCGCGGAGCCCCTCGGTCCGCCACGGCTGGCAGACCAGTTCGCCGTCCTTGCGCGAAATCAGCACCGACTCCCCTTCTTCGGGGAGGTACTCCGAAATGTATTCGAGTTCTTCGAAGGGTGTGAACATGTCGGCGACTCCCTTCCGCGGGGCCAGCGGACGTGCATGCCTATTGTACGGCCTCCTTGACCTCCGGAGAACTGCCGCGACCCAATCTAACCCAGCCGCCGGACAACCGCCATGATTTGTTCAAAATCGTTGGCGACGACGACCGGGGCGTTGGCAAACGCCCGCCGCGGCGCTTCGCTCTCGTCCCCCGCATGATAGGCCACGGTCGCGGACGGGTCTTTCAACTGGTGTCCCGTCAGGATGCACACCACGCGCTCGTCGGCCGCAATCACCCCGTGCGATCGCAGCAGTCGGGCGCCGGCCACGCTGGCGCCGCTGGCCGGCTCGCAACCGAAGCCGCCGGCCCCGACCTGTGCCTTGGCATCGAGTATTTCCTCATCCCGCACTTCGCGGACGACGCCGTCGCAGGCGTCCAGCGCCCGCAGACACTTTTTCAGATTGACGGGGCGATTGATCTCAATGGCACTGGCCAGTGTTTTTGCACGACGGTGTCGGGCGTCCATGTCGGCATAATACCGCTCGATCATTGCCTCGTCTGGACGCCCGCCGTTCCACCGCAGCCCCTGCCGCTCGTACAGTTCGTACAGCGTGTTGGCGCCTGCGGCATTGATCACCGCCAGCCGCGGAAGCCGGTCGATGAGTCCGAGGTGCTTGAGCTCCATAAACGCCTTGCCGAACGCGCTGGAGTTCCCGAGATTGCCTCCCGGAACGACAATCCAATCCGGGACTTCCCAGTTCAGCCCCTCCAGCACGCGGTACATGATGGCCTTCTGCCCTTCGAGGCGGAACGGATTCAGGCTGTTGCACAGGTAGATCCCCGCTTCGTCGCAGACCCGCCGCACCTGGGCGAGGGCGTCGTCAAAGTCCCCCTGGATCTGGATCGTCTGCGCCCCGTAGTCGAGCGCCTGGGACAATTTGCCGTACGCGATCTTGCCGCTGCCGACGAACACAATGACGCGGAACAGTTGTGTCGTGCTGGCGTAGATCGCCAGAGACGCACTGGTGTTGCCCGTCGACGCACAGGCGGCGAGTTTCGCGCCGACCATTCGGGCGTGGGTCGAGGCGGCCGTCATGCCGTTGTCTTTGAAGCTGCCGGACGGATTGAGCCCCTCGTACTGCAGAAACATCCGCCCCGGACGCATCCCGACGTACTTGCCGACAAAGTCCGACTGCTGCAGGATCGTCTGACCCTCGCCGATCGTGACAATCTGCGACTCCGGCGCGAACGGCAACAGTTCGCGGAACCGCCACACGCCGCTGAAATCGAGCGGTTTGGCGCGTGACGACCAGCGGGCCTCGAATTCCCGCAGCGACGAGGGCACCGGCACCCGGTCCCAGTCGTAGCACACGTCCAGCAGGTCGTGCGACACGGGGCAGGCGGTCAGCATCTCGTCGACGCTGTACGTCGTGCCCGCGCCGGGCGCAATGCTGACCTGGTAGGCGAAATCGGCGGTCGTCGTGGAAATGGTCGTCGCTCCGGGACAGAATGTCGTCTGGCTGTCGATTTTCGCGACCCGCTCCGTTCTCCGCAACACCGCATTCGGACCGGCGCGGCGCGGATTCGGCTGGTCCGGCCCCACGTGCCGCCCGTTACCGACGTAGGTTTCGGAGCGGGCCGCGGATGGTCTTCCGACCGTCCGGAGTTTTGAAACGTCCGACGGCAACCAACCCGCGCATGATTCAAGTCGTCAACGTCACGCAGCACTACGGCATCAAGCCGGTCCTGAAGGACATCAACCTGCACATACACGCCGGCACGCGGACGGCGGTCATCGGGCCCAACGGCATGGGCAAGACGACGCTGCTCAGCGTGATGGGGGGCGTGCTGCAGCCCCAGAAAGGATACGTCGAAATCAACGGCGTGCGCCGCCGGGCGTCGATGGACGAGGAACTGGCGATCCGGCGGGAATGCGTGTTCCTGCCCGACCGCTGCTGGCTCCCCAAGAACCGCACCGGACGGGAGTTCCTGCTCTCCGTCGGAGGCCTGTACGACATTGACGGAGAACGGCTGATCAACCACTCCGAGCGGCTGCTGCGGCTGTTCGATCTGACGCCGATCGCAGACGCCCCGATCCGCACTTATTCGGCCGGTCAACAGAAAAAAATTTCGCTTTGTACGGCGCTGATCACGGAAGCGCCCGTCATGCTGCTGGACGAACCGTTTTCGGGCGGCCTCGACCCGGCGGGAATCCTGGCCTTCAAATACGTGCTTCGCAGGCTTGCGATCGACGAAGGGCGCACGATCGTTGTCACCACGCCGGTTCCGGAGCTGGTGCAGGAGATCGCCGACCGGATCGTTGTGGTGCGCAATGGCCAGATCACGGCCGACGGCACGTTCGAAGACCTGCGCCGGTCGGCCGGGGGGACCGGAAGCCTGGATGACGTGCTGGAACGGATCATCTTTCCCGAAACGCTGGAATACATCGCACAGTACTTTGCCGGGGAGCCGGACTGATGCGACTGATCCAGCGTCTCCGTTCCTGGTTTCGCACGGTCCTGCCGCACGAGGGGGTCGTCATCGGCGTGGTCGTCATGTATGCGCTGACCGACGTGGTTCAGTTGCTGCATGGGCTGCGCGGCGGGCGACTGTTGTGGGGATTCCTCCCGGAGCACAACGAGCCCGGCGCGTTCCTGGCACATATCGCGGCGGTGGTGTACGGCGGCTTCCGCGCAGTCTACTTTCATCCGTTTTTCCGCAAGGACTATCGCGAATGGCTGCTCACGACTCCGTGGGACGTCCGTCAACGACTCCCCTTCGGGCCGGTGCACCTCGTCGTGCAGGACCTGTTGATTGTGGGGCTGCTCACGCTTGCGGCGGCGCGCATCCGGAATTTCTCGGCCGTCAGCGTGCCGCTCGCGTTTCTGCTCCCGTACTTCCTGCTGTCGATGCTGGCGCTGATGAACACCGGGCAGGGACTGGTGGCGTATGCAATGGCGCTGACGCTGGGGGGGTTGATCCGCTGGGCCGGCCAGCCTTCCATCGTGGCGGGCATTCTTGCTTTCCTTTATGGCCAATCACTGTGGGGACTGCGCCGTGCACTGGGGAGTTTTCATCAGTGGGAACTCCGGTGGTGGAAAGAGCAGGGGCTGGCCGACCTGCTTTCAAACAACCTGACGACGTTTGCCGAGCAGGCACAGAACAAGCTGCTCGGCTGGCCGTTTGACCGGCTCTCTCTCAAGCGCAATTCCTCGCCGGTGACAATCACGATTGGCGTCGGCGCCGGGCTGCTGATCGCGTGGTGGTTGCACGGCGGACTGCACCACGTCGTTCGGAACGCCGCGCCGATCCCGCGGCAAATCGCGCCCGCTGCGGTCTCGGCGGGTCTCGCCATGCCCTGCCTCGTGCTGATGGCGTTCCGTGTCGGCATCTATGTCACCGGCTACGCTCCGCCGATCAGCCTGATGGGGCGGCTGGCGACGTTTCGCTGGATCATCCCCGGATACGACAAGGTGTTCCTGGCGCCGCTGATCGGCGCGGGAATTGTCGTTGTCGGTCCGTTCGCACTCAGCGAGATTGGCCTGCCGTGGGAATTCGGGATCCCCCTGCTTGTCGGCCTGCTGATTACGATAGCCCTCTCGATGCCTCCCAGCCTGGACCAATGGCGGCTGACAGGGCATCACCGGGTGGTTGCCGCCGTGCAGTTCCAGCAGCAGCAATTCGTGGAAACGCGATGACTCCGCTTCCGGGAGAAACCGGTGCCGGACAACGTGTTAGGGATCTGAACGAACGCGGGAGTCAGTTCTTCGTCGCGTGCCCCATCTGCATCACCTGTCGGCGATACTTCGTCGCCCGGAAAGCGTATGCCTTCTGCTTTGCAGCGCTCCCCGCGAGTCGCGCCAGCCGCTCGTATTTCTCGGCCAGCGCTGTCTTTACGGCAATCAGGTGGTCGTTCCCCGGCATGCTTGAATCCCCGTAGTGGGCGTCTCCCAGTTGACGACGCAGGACACCGAGCGCCCCAACGCAGTCGTTTAAGGGGGATGATTCTAGTTTGGATGAACTGGAATTGCACGCCCAGCCGGTTGTTTTTACAATCGCGAAACGATAATTTTGAATAATCAAAATTTTCCCGGCCGGTTCAATCCCACTCTCAACGAGGCTACGGGTTGTGAATACATTGCAAACGATATCCGCTGTGGTGCTGGTCATTGCGGTTGCGGGCTGCGAGTCATCCGAGTCGCCGGCGCAATCGGCGTCCCGGAACACAGCAACCGCCGGGCGCTACCGCGTGGTCGCCACAACGGCCATGGTCACGGACATCGTGCAGCGGGTCGCCGGCGATCGCGCCGAGGTGATCGGCCTGATGGGGACGGGTGTCGATCCGCACCTGTACAAGCCGACGGCCGGAGACATCGCCAAACTCGGCGACGCAGACGTGGTTTTCTACTCCGGCCTGATGCTCGAGGGCCGCATGGAGGCCACACTGAAGGCACTCCGCGACCGGGGCAAACCGGCCTGGGCCGTGACCGAGGGGATCGAACCGGACAAGGTCCTGCACGCGGAACAGTTCGCCGGCCACCCGGACCCACATGTGTGGGGGGACGTCTCTGCCTGGAGCGCCTGCACCGGCCACGTGGCGAAACGACTCGCTGAATTCGACCCGCCCCACGCCGCGGAGTATCTCCGCAATGCCGAGAATTACCGCGCCGAACTGACGGAACTCGACGCCTACATACGCCAGGTGATCGCCAGCATCCCCGAGTCGCAGCGTTTCCTGGTGACGGCACACGATGCGTTCGAGTACTTTTCACGAGCGTACGGCATCCCCGTCAGGTCGGTGTTGGGCATCACAACGGAGTCGGAAGCGGGCGTCGACGACATCAACCAGCTCGTCGACTTCCTCGTGACGCAGAAAGTGCCGGCGGTCTTTGTGGAAACGAGCGTCAATTCGCGTAATATTGAGGCCGTCATCGAGGGGACCGCCCGGCGCGGCTGGACGGTGCGAATCGGTGGCAACCTGTTCTCGGACGCGATGGGCGAGCCGGGGACGTATGAAGGGACCTACGCCGGCATGCTGGACCACAACGCCACCGTCATTGCCCGGGCGCTGGGGGGCACCGCCCCCGAACGGGGGCTGCGCGGAATGTTGGCGCCGGGTGGTTCTTCGTTATCACCCTGAACCCTGCCCAGCGGATCGCGTGCCGCACAGACCATGCACGCCTCGGACAGACCTGGAACCGTTGTTCGTCCTGCCGCGCTGACAATGGCGGACGATCACCCCGTCGAATCCCCCCTGTCGATCCATGACATGACGGTCGCCTATCACCGGCGGCCGGTGATCTGGGACGTCGACTACATCGCCCCGGCCGGCAAGCTGGTCGCCATTGTCGGCCCCAACGGCGCCGGCAAGAGCACGCTCATCAAGGCGGCCCTCGACCTCATTCACAAAGTTTCCGGCGAAGTGCGGGTCTTCGGCCGGCCGTACCGTG
>CAZWGW010000162.1:0-11529 GCA_964633565.1 uncultured Planctomycetaceae bacterium | reverse complement strand
CGCGGCTGGTCCTGCTGCACCAGCCGCAGATAGGCCTCGTGGACCAGCGCCGTCGGCTGCAGCGTGTGGTCGGGAGATTCGCTGGCCATCCGTGCGGCCGCCAGCTTGCGCAGTTCGTCGTAGATCAACGGCAACAGTTGCTCCGCAGCCGACGGATCGCCGGACTCGATCTGCTGCAGGATCTGGGTGACGTCGCTCATGGCGACGTTCAAGATACGGCGCAGTCCACATCAAGTCTACAAGCAGTGCCCGCGGGCACGAAGTCCGACGCCTTCAGTCAGGGGCGGAGGAGGACGAGGCAACCGCCGTCGGCGGGCCCAGCGTGTCATACTGCGGGTCGACGAGGCCGAATGCATCGGCCACCCGGTTGAAGAACGCAAACATCGCCGTGACGTAGACGGCCTCCGCGATCTGCTCATCGCTCCAGCCGGCGTCGCGCAGCCGCTGGGCGTCGTCGGCCGTGGCGCGCCAGGCGTGCCGCGTTAACAGTTCGACATACTGCAGCAGAGCGCGCTCGGCATCGCTGACCGGCGCGGCGTCCAGTTCGCCGCGGCGCAAGGCGGCGACGATCTGCTGATCGGCTCCCTGCAACTGCAGGAAGTACCCATGCGAGCCGAGTCAATACGGGCACTGGTTGAGGCCCGAGACGTACGTGGCGATCATCTCCTTCGTGCGGCAGTTCAGGTGGCCCTCGGAGAAGTGTACCGTCCAACTGAAGTCCAGCACCTGTTTCAGGAAATCGGGCCGCAGGCTGAAACACTTGATGATGTCCGCGACCTTCGTGCGGTCGGGCCGATGCTTGAAGTACTCCGCATACGCCGCCGCGAGATCACCGGTCGCTTCGGATTCGTTGATCCATTTGATATGGGGCATGGCTCGTAGTGCACGCGGTCGCGTGCACGAGTGTTGTTCCGTACGGCGGACTTCCGAGTCCGTCGGTTTGTGACTGTGAATGCCCGATCGACGGACTTGGAAGTCCGTCCTGCAGGACGGTACTCGTGAGCCGCGGGCCCTACTCGTTGAGCAGCAGGACCAGCGCCTGCTCAAGTTGCCGGGGCTTGAAGCCGAACGGTCCGCGGCCGTTCTTGAAGGCGATTTTCCCATCGCGGTCGATCAGATACAACCGGTTGGGCATGCCGCTGTAGGTCGCGCCGACCTTGTCGTCGACCGTGTCGACGAGGAACGGCAGGTCGAGGTCCAGATGCTGCCGACACGTCTGCGCCACTTCCCAGCGCTCGTCGTTGGTCGTCGGTTGAGGGAGGTCGATCTTGACGCGCTGGTTGCTGAGCATCCACCAGCCATCCTTGGGATGGGCCTCCCGGACGTAGACCAGGAAGAACTTCGCGCGGTCCCTGTAGCGCTCGTAAAGCTTTTCGATGTTCCCGGACTGGCTGCGGAAGGGGCCGCAGGTGAAGTTGCCGAAGATCAGCACGACCGGCTGGTCGCCGATCTCCTCGGACAGCGTGACCTCGCCGCCGCCGAGCGCCTTGAGGGTGAAGTCAGGGGGCGTGTCACCCAGCGCAGGCCCCGCCTGCAGCGAGCCGATCTCCTGCCGCTGCAGACCGAGCACGAGCGTGCTGCGGCTGGGATCGTCAGGGCGTTTCTCGTCACCGCCGCCACTCGGGGGCTGGAACTGGTCGCGGAGGTCGTCGAGAGCCAGGAACCCGCGATCGTCGGTGTCGAACCGGGCAAACAGGGCGGAAAACTCCTCGGGGGACACTTTGCCGTTGGCGTCGCGGTCGGCCAAGTAGAACATCATCAGGCCGGGGCTGCGGGCGAGCGATGACGTGCTCCAGTCGAAGTCGGCGGCGGTGAGCGATTTGTCGTCGTTGCGGTCCAGGCGGGAAAAGTCGCCGTCGGAACCGGCGAATTCCCCGCGGATGACCTGCTCATCGGCATCGGCATCGTAGCGCTGCTGCACAAAGCCCCAGTCGAACTGGTTCTGGGCGAGGGCCAGCCTGAACCAGCCGTCCTCGGGACCGAGATGGCTCCCCTTGAGGATGTCATCGAGCATCGCGATCGGTTCGGAATCGGCCGGAAGCGCGGCCCGCAACTCGGCGGCGGCCTGTTCCGCTTCGGGCGTGAGTGGCTCCTGCGGCTCTTCGGCCGGCGTGGCGTCGTCGGCCGACCTGGGCGCCGGTTTCTCCTGCGACCACGCCGACGCCGGGAGCAACGCCAGCGATGCAAAACTGGCGACGCGAACGGCCGCCATCAGGGATCGGAGTTGATTCACGACGTCTGCTCCTGTGTTCGAGAGGATCGCCAATGAGTCCGTGACAGTTGGCTGAGGGTGGTTTCGCGGCGCCGCGCGTCAGGAATTAATCGGCCTGTGGATGGGGAGGCTCGGCTTTCGGCGGCGGCGGAGGCTCCACCGGCGACGGGGGCGGGTCCGGCCGCTGAAAGACGTTTTCCTTTTCCAATGGCAACTGAAATGCATCGGCGACCCGCGTCATGAAGTGGCACCGGCTCGACCACCAGATGACGTCCAGCGCCCGCTCCGGTCCCAGCCGGTCCACGAGTCGCCGCACGTCCTCGTCGTTCAATGCCCACGGTTCCACGGCCTGTTTTCGGGCGAAGGCGAAGGCCGCCTGTTCGCCCGGAGTAAACGTCGACCATTCGCCCCGCGCAAGCCGCGCCGAGCGTTCTTCCACCTGTTCCTGGTTGAGGCCCGCGACCGCGAGCAACATCTGGGTGTGACCCATTCAATAGAAACATTGCAGGCTCCGGGTGACGACCCAGAAGATGCTCTCCTCGAAGACCCGGTCGAACCTCGATTCCGCGCCGAACACTCGCAGGCAGCGCAGCCACGTCGGTCCCAGTTCCGGCTGATGCCCGAGCACGACGAGACTCCACTTGATCTTCATCGGCCGATCTTTGGGATACATCCCTTCCGGCAACCGCTCCAGCACCGTCTCCCAGTCGGGGACACTGACGCGCGGCGCGCGTTCCTGCTGGTCCACCATCGCTCGCTGCAGGTCTTCGAAGGTGACGCTCGTCCAGTCGGGGCCGAATGCCGCGGCCATGTCGAGCGAGCCGTCGTCCTCCAGCGCCGCCAATTCGGGGCGGGGCGCCGCGGCGATGTCCTCGGCCCTGGTCAGGCCCTGGAACCCGTAGCGCTGCGGCGGGAGTGGTCCTCCTTCTTCCACCGGCGCTCCCAGGGCCAGCACCAGGCGGTCGAGGAAGTTGGAGTAGGCCAACTGCAGGACCATCGCGACGACGGCGCGCTCGCCGTATTCGCGGATCAGGGCCGCGACTTCGTCGTCGGTGACGCTGTACGCCGCGACGGTCATCTTGTGCGCGAATTCCAGCGCGGCCCGTTCGGCCGGTGACAAAGCTGACCAGTCGCCGTTGAGTGTTGCAATTTCGTCCACGGTGGCGCCGACGCGACGCAGGTCGGCCAGCGCATACTGCTGGCCGTAGTCGCAGTGCGTGCCGCGGGCGGCGACCCAGCGCATTTTCGCGCGCAACCGCGGTTCGAGTTCCTCACTGAGGCGATAGGTCCCGTCCAGGTCGAGGACGGCGGCGGCCGTCGCCGGCAGCGGGCCAGCGAGAGCCCGCGCCCACCGGGGGAGGGGGCCTCCCCGATCGGCGTCGCACTCAGGGAGTTTCTGCCACGCGACGGCGCTGTCCACCAACGGGACACGCGGGGCCTGGCGGCCGTCGGATTCATCGGCCTTGATCAGCCGTGTCGCGCCGCTGGCCGAAACACATGCCATCGCCACAACGATGGGAACAAATCTGTGCCACATGAGGTGCATTCTTCTCCGAGGTCTGTTCGCGTCGGTACTCAGTCCGCTCATGTCCGAAAGTGCTTCACTGGCGACGGCGCGGCCGGCGGACGGTCCGCCTCATCATCGTCGCAGCACACGTTCTCGCGTTCCAGAGTCAACTGGAACCCGTTCGCGATCCGCGTCAAGTAATGATCGCGGGACGCGTTCAGCGCGACTGCGAGTGCGCTGTCCGGCCCGAAATCGCGCTGCAATGTCCCGATATCGGCCGGCGAAATCTCCCATGGTCTGCGCGAAAGCTTGCGTGCGAACGCCAGGGCGATCTGCTCGGCGGCCGGAAACGCGGACCAGTCGCCGCCGGCGAGGAGTCGGCTCCGCTCGGCGATTTCCGGCCGACTGAGGCCGGCCGCTTCCCAGTGCGTTTCACAGTGTCCCATGCCATAGGCACACTGAACCGCGCGGGCCGTGACCCAGAACAGGCTGGTCCCAAAAACGTCATCCCGGTGGGGCGCGGTTTCCGCGGCTGCGGTCCGCAGGAAGACCTCGAAGGGGGCGGCCAGTTCCGGAGCATAGCCGAACACGATACGGTTCCACACGCTGGCGCTCGGGCGCCGAAACAGGCCGTCGGGCACTTTGCCGGCGACCTCGTCCCAGGACGGTACTCGCAGGCGCGTCGGCCTCCGACGCTGCTCTTCGAGGCGCGACTGCAGCATCTCGTATGTCACCGACGTCCAATCCGGATCATGCGCGACGAGGTCACGTTCCCCCGGAGGCACGACGGTCGCCTTAACTGCTTCCCTCGGGGGCGTTGTCGCCAGCACGAACGCGTCGCGCCGGAATCGCACGTCCAGCGGCGGCAACGGGCCGTCCACTTCGATCGGCGCTTCGAGGCACAGGAGCAAGCGGTCCTGGAAGCAGGCATACGCGAGCAGCAGCACCATCGCCGCCGCCTGACGTTCGCCGAAGCACTCGACCAGCGCGGCAAACTCGCCGTCGGTAACGGAATGGGAATCGACCGTCGTCTTATGGGCGAACTCCAGCGCGGCCCGCTCTTCGTGCGACCACTCCGGATAGCCCGGCTGGGCGAGCCCGATGAGGGCGGGTGCATTCAGTCCCGCGTCGACGGCGTCGAGTTGGGCCGTAACCTGGGCGTAGGCGCAGCGGTTGGCACGCGCCGCGACCCAGCGCATCGCCGCGCGCAGGCGTGGTGCGACCGGGCCCTGCGTCCGCTGGGCGAAGTCGAGTTCGAGGAGCGCCGCAGTCGTCCGCGGCAGTTCACCGGCGAGAATGCGCGCCCACGTCGGCAGCAACCGCGCCTTGCCGGACTCCAGCGGCGGCAATCGCTCCCACGCCTCGGCGCTGGTTCGCAACACTCCGAAGGCCGACGTGGAATCGTCGTGGAATGCCGATGTTCCTGTGAAAAGCAAGACCATGAACAGCGCTCCCGGGATTGCCGCCGGTTACGCGGCGGCTGACTCATCTTCTTCAGTGACGTGACTGGCAGTGGGACCGCCAACTGCGTGAGCGAGGGGCCCGAAGGGAGAGAGTTTCGGGTCCCCGCGCTCATCGCGGCAGGATTTCCGTCAGAATTCTCCGAGCACCTCCCTGCCGTCGCGGGAGCCCAGTCCGCGCCAGGTGCGCAGGTCGATGTTCTCCGAAATGAACCGGACCGACCCGTCGCACAGCATGGAGTGCACTCCCCCCTCGTGGCGGCTGCTGGCGGGCATCGTGGCCTTGAACGGGTAGAATCCGCAGGAGCGATGGTTGGGGACGTCGACGTGCAGGTAGGTGTGCTGGCCGTTGATCCACGGCGCGCCCATGAAGATCGGGAACTGGTTGGCGAGGTTGGTGATGTCCACCTGGTAGCAGAGTGAAATCGCTTCGTCCTGGGTCATGGGGTCGGTCGTCGCCAGGAACACGTCGGAATCCGGGTTCACAACCCCATTGTTGCCGTCCGTGACCATGCGTTCGCTGAAAGCGCACGTGTTGCTCGTGCCGTCGGTGACGTCCCGAAACTTGATGCAGCGCCGGTACACGAAGATGCCGTTCTGGTTCGGGTCCTGCCAGAGGATGCCGTTCCCTTTGTTGGCCATGTAGTTGACCGCCCCGCCTGACTGAGGTTGCGGATTATCGAAATCCGACGGACAGCGCAGCAGGGGGATCTCCTGCAGACGGGCCGGAGTGTTGACGGCGTGGTTCAGCGGCAGTTTGAAGTCGATCGTGTTGTACAACGGCGACTGGTCGATAAAGGGGAGCAACTGGCTGATCGCCGAGTAGCCGGGCGAGCCGGTGGGGGGAGTCGTGCCGCCCCAGCCGAACGGAAAACACTTGTGGGCCTCTTCGTAGTTGTGCAGCGCCAGGCCGAGCTGCTTGAGGTGATTTTTGCACTCGGTGCGCCGGGCGGCCTCGCGCGCCTGCTGCACCGCCGGGAGCAGCAGGGCGATCAGGATCGCGATGATCGCGATCACGACGAGCAGTTCGATGAGTGTGAAACCGCGCGGGGAGCGTTTGCGTACGTGTGGCTGCATGTGACGGCCTTTACATGAACAGAATTCAGTAAAACTCCAGGACTCGACGTGAATCAATGGTCGGATACGCTCCGGAGGGAGAATTACATTTCCACAGCGCGGAAGACGGTCAGGACCGGACTGGTCCCGACCACGTATTTCACGGTCTGCTCCACTTCCCCCTTCTCAGGGTCTTCCAGCGTCAGCTTGACCTGACAGTGCAGGTTGGCGTCGACGGACTCGGTCGGCTCAAGGACCTCGAACGACTTGAGCTTCTTGCCGGTCTTCCAGTCCATGTCCTGCACGACCACTGAGGGGGTCTTCTGCTGCCACGAATCCGGCGTCACCCCCTCCTGCCAGCTCTTGAGCACGGCGTCGAGCGTGTTTCGGGCCAGGTTCGGGTCGACGGGGTGCGCGTCCATCCTGTTACTGCAACCGGCCAGGAGCGGCAGGCACAGGACGAGTGCGGCGGTGAACCGCTCGCCGAACGAGTGGACGGAGAAGTAGGAACTCATGGTCGCAGAGGCTCCAGTTCAATCTTCAGGGTCGATCGGAAAAGTGAGTGAATTGCAATTCAACGACGCGTCACCAACCGCGTGAGCGAGGGGCCCGAAGGGAGAGAACTTCGGGGTCCCCTCGCTCGTCGCAGCAGGATTTCCATCAGAATTCGCCCAGCACCTCTCGTCCGGCCCGGGTGCCGAGGCCGCGCCACGTCTGCAGGTCGATGTTCTCCGAGATGAACCGCACCGAGCCGTCGCAGAGCATGGAGTGAATGCCCCCTTCATGCCGGCTGCTGGGAGGCATCGTCGCCTTGGTCGGGTAAAAGCCGCACGAACGATGGTTGGGGACGTCGACGTGCAGGTAGCAATGCTGGCCGTTGATCCAGGGTGCGCCCATGAAAATCGGGAACTGGTTGGCCAGATTGGTGATGTCGACCTGGTAGCACAGCGTGATCGCTTCGTCCTGCGTCATGGGATCGGTGGTGGCCAGGAACACGTCGGAATCGGCATTGACGGTGCCGTTGTTGCCGTCGGTCACGAGCCGCTCACTGAATGCGCACGTGTTGGTCGTGCCGTCCGTGATGTCACGAAAACGGATGCGGCTGCCGACGTAGATGACGCCGTTCTGGTTCGGGTCGCCCCACAGGATGCTGCTCCCCTTGTTGCCGTAATAGTTGATCGCGCCGCCCGCCTGAGGCTGGGGGTTGTCGAAGTCGGAAGGACAACGGAGCAGGGGCAGCTCCTGCAGCCGGGGCACATTGTTAACGGGGTCGGTGATCAGGAGGTTGAAGTCGATGCGGTTGTAGACATTGGCCTGATCGAAGTACGGCAGGAGCTGGCTGATGGCCGAGTAACGGTTGCCTGTCCCCCCCTGGCCGAACGGGAAGCACTTGAAGGCGCTTTCGTAGTTGTGCAGCGCGAGTCCGAGCTGCTTCATGTTGTTCTTGCACTGCGTCCGCCGGGCGGCCTCGCGGGCCTGCTGGACGGCGGGGAGCAGCAGGGCGATCAGGATCGCGATGATGGCGATGACGACAAGCAGTTCGATCAGCGTGAAGCCGCGTGAGCGGCGCGACGAAACGATGCGCTGGTTCATCAGAGTGCCTCCGAAGTTGGAAAACGGAATGAGTCGAAACAACACTGCCGGTCAGTGAATGGAAATCGGACGCGGCGACGGGCGCTGTGCCGGTCATCCGGAGCAGCGTCGTTCAGGCCGTAGAATGACAACCGTGGATCAAGAGGGCGCGACGCAACGGCGCAAGCTGGCGTGCACTGCGCAGGTTCTGGCGTCGTTGCGCCAAGGGTCACGACAGAAGTCGCGCTGCAAGGGCGCGAATCCGTTCGGAACGGCGCCGCCGGCGCAGAACTGAACCGCGCGCAACGACAGACCGACGGGAACTTCCGCGTGGAGCCGCGCTTCAGACGGCGCGCGGCGGACGGAGCGGCGGGTCGCTGAGGTATTGCGACCGGGACAGGTCGGCCTCATCGGGAAGCGGGCCGACGGGACGCCGCAGGTGCGTTTCGTGCACCAGGCAGACGGCCCACTGTGGGACCACGATTTTCAGCGTGGGGACAGGGGCGTCGGGAACCCGGTTGTCGGACCGGCAGTGCGGTCCGCGGCACGGGGCAGTCGGTTTGTCGCCCGGCGCATGCCCCGACATGCCGTGGTCGGCTGACATGTCGCCCATTCCTGACGGCGCCAGATAATCGCCGCAGGTGGCGTGCGCAGAGGATGTCGTCAGTAACGAGACTCCCGCCCAGGCCGCCAGTGCGACCAGGAGACGACCACAGCAGATTTGGCGGGAAACAGGCATGGGGCGAAGTTTGAACGATTCGCCGGAATACAGATACGTTTGAAGCTATCGTCGTCGTCGTGCGAATGTCAATACTCCGCACGGCAGTGACGCCAAAGATTTTTGAATCCGATCCGCAGACGCCGCCCTTGACACGGCAGTTCAAGGCGCGTCGGCAGCCGGCTCCCGGTAGATCAATGTCTGATCGGGCGGCAAGTCGCGCTCGACGGAAGACCGGCCGCCGGGCCAGCGTATTTCCAATGTCTGAATCTCATCAACGGTCCCGAGACCAAAGTGCAGGTCGAAGCTGCTCTGCGAGCAGTACGTCGAACCGCTGCGGACTTCGCGCAACTGCGTGACGCCCCCCGCCGTCAGCCGGGCCGTCGCGCTGATGGCAGGGCTCCCGTGCCGATTCAATAAACGAACCTTGCACCAGTGGCCCCGCGTGCTGGTCTCGTTGTGCAACAGCAGCGGCGGGGCATCGATCGCCGTGATCAACAGGTCCGGCTTGCCGTCGTCGTCGTAATCGCCGACCGCCAGGCCCCGCATCGACTCGCGAAGCTGCAGGCCCGGACCCGATTGCCGCGAGACGTCGCGCAACTTGCCCCCCACGTCGTGCAGCAACACCGGGAGCTGCTTGTACGTCTCGCCCAGGTCGGGGCTCGTTTCGACCTGCGGGTAGATGTGGCCGTTGAGGACCAGCAGGTCGAGCTTCGCATCGAGGTCGTAATCGAAAAACGCACAGCCCCAGCTCACGGGGACATAGGTGAAGTCCTTCATCCGCCGCTCGGCGGAGATGTCGCTGAACAGCAGGCTCCCTTCGTTGTGGTAGATCGTGCTGTAGTCGTAGGCAAAGTTGGTCGTGATGATGTCCTGCAGGCCGTCGCCATCGATATCGGCGGCGTCGACGCCCATGCTCCCCTGGGCGCGGCCCACGTCCGAAACGCCGGCGCCGCTCCAGCCGCCGATCTCGGTGAATGTCCCCTGGCCGTCATTGCGGTACAGGAAGTTGGGGTTCGAGTCGTTGGCGACGTAGACGTCGACGTCCCCATCGGCGTCGAGATCGGACGCGACGACTCCCAGGCCGTACGATTCCGCGAGGTCGGTCATGCCGACTTCGTCCGTCGCGTCCGTAAACGTCCGGTCGCGATTGTTACGGAAGAAGCGGTCCTTGCCCCCCCGCAGTCCGAACGGGCCGACCATGACCTGGACCTTGTCCCGCCACAGGTACGTCCGTTTCGCGGCGAGCACTTCATCGAACGTGGACTCGATGTACTGCACGACGTACAGGTCCAGCCATCCGTCTCCATCCGCGTCGAAGAACGCCGCGCCGGAGTTCCAGCCCGGCGCCGTCACGCCGGCGCGATCGGCCAGCTCCTCGAACGTACCGTTGCCGCGGTTTCGATACAGACGGTTCGGTCCGAAGTTCGTGACGAACAGATCGACGTGGCCGTCGTTGTCGAAATCGGCGGCGCAGACGCCGCAGCCCCAGTCGTCGCCGGCGACGCCGGCGGCGTCCGTTACGTCCCCGAACCGGCCCTGGCCGAGATTGCGGTACAGCACATTGCGGCCCTTCTCGCGCACGGCGCGAGGCTCCTCTTCGAGCGCCCAGGCGTTGACGAGAAAGATGTCGAGCAGTCCGTCTTCATCGAAATCGATCCAGGCGCAGCCCGAACCGACCGACTCCAGGATGTGGCACTTGTCGGGACCGCCACAGTAGATGACCGCGTTCAGGCCGGCGTCGGGCGCGACGTTCACGAACCAGCCGGCGGCATCGGCAGACGTCGCCATCGATTCGGGCGGGGCCGCGCGCGGAGCGCTGGTTGTCGCTGGCGGATCGTTCTCCGTCTGGTCACCGGGAGGCGAGACTCCGGGCGCTGGCACAGGCGCATTGTCACGGCATCCGAGCGCAACCAACACGAGTGCGAGCGCCGCGCCGCGCGTCGGAGATGGCACGGCTCATTCTCCTTCCGGCATGATGGCCGGCTGGAACAGGGCATCCAGCTTCTTTGCCGCGGCCGCGACCTGTTCGGAGGTCGCCTTGTCGCCCAGTTGCACGAGTCCCTTGGCGGCGTCCAGCAGCGCCTTTTTCTCCTTGCTGTTGATCCACAGGTAGTCTTCCTTGGTGTCGACGTCGCTGAGGTGGGTGTGCCCCGCCTTGGCGAGCCGTTGCCGAATGGCCTGCACGCGTTTTTCTCCCTCGTTCGCCGCGTTAGTCACTTCGCTGGCGGCTGCCTCCAGGTGTTTGAGTACGTCTTTTCCTCCCTGTGCGGCCTGCAGATGTTCCTGGGCCGCCTGGTGGTGGTGGATGATGATCGTCTTCACGACCGAGTCCTCCGTGCGGCGGACTTCGATGATCACCGTGGAGAGCCGCTCGTAGGCCTCAACTGCGGCATCGAGCGACGTGGGGGCCTGCGCGCGAACGGGACCCGCGGTGAGCACGGCGCCGCCCAGGACGAAGGAAATGCATGCGTACTTCATGACGACCTCCTGTGGAGTGTGGATACGAGCGATCAATCTGTTGGTGCGGCACGGCGGCATGAGGTTGTCGTGCGCCGCGAATCGGGAGAGACATTGGAATTGACGCCAGACGAGCGGCTGCAGGCTACAGTGGGTTCGGCGAGAGTGTCAACGATCCGGGGCCACGGCGGCGCAGTCGTCGCCCCGCCACGATAGAATCACAGTCCTTCGACCTGTTCCACTCCCTGGGAGGACTCGCCATGACCCGTTGCTGCTCGCCCCTCGCATGGTTTGTTGCCGGATTACTCGTCGCCAGCGCCGCATGGTGGATGGCGGATGCTGGAAACGGCCCGGTGTCCCTGGTGTACGCCGCGACGCCGGACAGTGACCCGGACGCTCGAAGCGTCCGGGTCACTCAGCGCGCACCCATCGCCAAACAGCGCGATACGACGGAGATCGCGGCAGTCACCGCCGCGGCGCCGCTCCCCGACGACGGCAAGCTGCGGATCATCTGCTTTGGCGCGCACCCGGACGACTGCGAACT
>CAZWGW010000161.1:0-11560 GCA_964633565.1 uncultured Planctomycetaceae bacterium | reverse complement strand
AGGGCCTCCAGCGCCTCGAGTTCGTCGGAGAACGCCAATGTATTGAGCGTGACGTAGCCGCGAACGCGATGCCGGTGGAGAAACGTGAGCAGGCCGGAAAGTTCATCGACAGGGAAGTTCGCGGCGCGCGCCCGGGCGTTGAAGCCGCAGTCCAGCCCGAAGTAGACGGCGTCCGCACCGTTGGCGACGGCGGCTTTGGCGCAAAGCCAGTCCCCGGCAGGGGCGAGGAGTTCCGGACCTGATGAGGACACAGGGAGACTCATCCGCGCATTGTGGCGCGGCAGGGGCGGCGCTGGCAAGCCGGCCGCCGGTCGACCGCGGAGTGGCCTTATTTCGCCGCAGCCTGCGCCACCAGCGGGATCTCGGGGCTGCCCATGTCGGGCCGCCGGGACAGCAGTTCCGTGAGCTGGAAGCTGTAGTATTTCTGCTCGGCCGCCGGCTGCTTGTCATGGGACGCGTTGGCCACCCAGAACTTCGTCGACTTCGGCTCAAACAGCACGTTGTGCAGGTTCGACTTCATCGCCACGCCGCGGTCCATCAGGCGGAGCGCCGTCTCCGCGGTGAACTCACCGTGCCCGGCCTGCACGCGGCGCACGAGTTCGTGGTAGCGATCGCCCGCCGAGAGCAGCGCGCAGTCCTTGACCGGCGTCGGCAGCAACGGGTGCGCCTCTCCGGGCCGCACCACGCTGAACACGTTCCACGAGGCCTCCATCCCGACCGCCTGGTTCGTCTTGCCGTCGGCGACGACGTAAAAATACTGGCAGGTGCGAGGCGTCTTTTCGAAGATCTCCAGCGCCTGATCGAGCGTCCCGGCACGGGCCAGCGCGTCGCGGACGAGCAGCGCCATCGGCATCCCCTGCCAGTGCCCCTGACCACCGCCCCCCATCTCGCCGATCGAAACGCCCCGCGCGTTCATGCCCGTCACGCAGCCCACAAAGCCGGCGTACGAGACGTTGACGAACGGGATGCCGCCGTCAGGCTCGTACACGATCACCACGGCGTGGTCCTGCAGCCCCCAGTCGATGGCGTAATCGAGCACGCGGCCATGATAGAGCGTGCCGTCTTTCGTCGCCGAGTTCATGATGGCGAAGCCGCTGCAGTGGAACAGCTCGGGGATGAAGTTCGCCACCTGCACGTCCGCGAGCGGGATGCCTGACCCCTCGGACAGGCCGCGCAACTCCTCGAAGTACTGCTCAGGGACGAACTCCTTCTGGATGCCGAGGATCGTTTTGATGGCGTCCGTCGGGCGGACCTCGATCGGGCCGAGTTCCACCTTTTTGCCCTCGTCCATGGCGAGGATATTGCCGAGGTTCGCGCTGGCACGGTCGCGGAGCAGTGCGCCGTGCTGGTAGCCCATCTCATAGGGTGTGCCCTTCAGATGCAGCACGGCATAGCCGTCGATCTCCTCAAGCCAGCCGTGGCCGCAACGGGCGATGGTTTCGGCCGGAAGCGGCGAAGCGCCAAGCAACTGGCACGCGAGGGCCAGCGCTACGAAGGATCGGACCAACAGTGCCGGGCGACGGTGCATGACTGCTTCCTTGAGGTCGACAATGAGCGCGAGTGCGACAACGGTCGCTGCCCCAAGGATTATGAGTGTTGCCGATTGATTGTGCCAGAGGAAAGGAACTCGCCCGCGACGGACAATCTCCGTCGCGGGCGAGTCGGATGTCAACAGTTCTCGATCCGGTGCGACCGCACCGCTCGCAGGCAGGCCAGAACTTCCCGTCAGTTCTCGGGATACGGCGCTCCTCCGCGGCCAGGCCGGCTGCCCCGGATGGGAGGACGCCGGCTTCCCGCGCCCGGCCCCATCATCATGCCCATGCTTCCCCGGGCCAGCGGGCTGCGTCCACGGGCACGGCGCCCGCCTCCCGAGCCCTCCGACGAATCGCCCATTCCCATGGCGCCGCCGTAGAGCTGGTCGTACATTTCCGAATAGTCCGTTGCGCCGTCGGCCATGTCCTCAGGCTTCTGGCGGATCAGCGTGGCAAAGAACTCGTCCTGCTTCTTCATGTGGTCCTCCATCTCCTTCAGCGACCTGGCCTGGGAGAGCGGATCAATGTCCTTGAGACGGTGGTCCTGCGTCACAACCAGTGCATGCTCTGAAATCCCCGCCTGGCTCCGGGCGTTGGGAGGGAGCTTGAGGTCGGGGTGCAACGCGTTGTTGAAGGTGATATCCGGCATCGAATCGACGAGGACGTCGTTGGACTTGAACACGTAATCCTTTTCCTCGTCGGTCTGCTTGGCGGGGTCGACCTGCTTCGCCTTGGCCTTGCCGCCGACGTTCTGGCCGTAGGCCACGTTGACGTGTTGCTCGACCGTCGTGCCGAGCGTCTGATCGTATTGAAACACGCGCATGCGGACTTCGGGATAGAGCCGCACCTTGGCCCGCTCCACGCTGGCAACGTAGTACTTGACGGTGTCGTCGACGGTGATCGGCTCGGTCGGGTCGCTCCACGGCGTGCGGCGCGTCGGCCCTTCCACGACCTGCAACACGCCGCCGGCCGATGAAATGTGCTGCTTGTAATTGGGGTTGCGCAACTCGAGCTGCACCCGATAGCGATACGTCCGGCCGGGCACAACGTCGAAGTCCAGGTAGCGGAACAGCAGGAGCGAACCCTCGGGCTTCGCGCGTTTCTTGATGTACTCACGCAACTCTTTGTCCTGCTTATCCGGGTCCAGCACCTTCGACAGGTCCTCGGCGAACTTCTGGAATGCCGCGTCGCCGCCCGCCGCCGCTTGCGTGCCAAAACCCATCTCCGCTCCCATCGCCATGCTCGACCGCGGCGGGTAACCGCCGCCCGACATGGAATTCATGCCGGCCATGCCTTCCTGCATCATGGTCATCGCGGACATCTCCATGCCAAACGCCGAGTCGAGGCCCATCATGCCCTGTTGCAACTGCCGCGTGTCAAACTGCATGTCGCTGAAGCCCCGCTTCTGCACGCCGCTGTCCGGCAGGTTTTTCTTCTGCTCCTTGAACGACTTGAGCAGCGCGTACTGGTACTTGAGTTCGTTCTCCATTTCCGATTCGGACAACTCGAATTCCTTCAGGCGCGGGTGCGTGGCCTGAAAGTCCCAGATCCCGAACACGCGTTGCGGGAGGGGGCACGTGATGGCGGTATCGGTGACTGCGGCCTGAACGGGATCGGGCGCCAGCCCGGCGGCCGAATTGATCACGTCGCGGAGCACGTCCGGTTCGACCTTGGACCAGTCGCTCCACTGATCCGGCGCGACCTCGAGCACCTGGCGCTGCAATTCAAAATCGATGATCTCAAACGTCCGGTAAGCCTCGGCGGGCGATTTGTGAATCGCTTCCGCGAATTTGCGGACCTGCTCCTTGAACTCGAACACGCCGCGTACCGAAACGAACGGATAACCGCGCCCCTTGATGTTGGAGGCGAAGCCCATGCTCCCTTCCATGCCTTCCATGCCTTCGGCGCCACCCATCATTCCCAGGTAATAATCGGTGCCGTAGGCGGCGCCCATCGCCAGCTCAGGCGCCTCCATCGACCCGTAATCCGGCTCTCCTCCCATGGCCATCGCCAGGCCCCCGGCGTTGCCCATCGACCCAAACCCACCAGGCCCCCCTGCCGGTCCCGGTGCAGTGCTCCGGCCTCGAAACTCATCGGTGGTGACGTTGTCGTCCGGCGACGCGGCCGTGCCGCTCGCGCCCGCCTGTGCCGACGAGGCTCCCTCTTCGGTGGTCGAGTTCGCGGCCAGTTCCGCCGGATCGGGGCGCTCCTGCACGTACACGCGCGCGGTCGTCGCAAACACGTCCTTGACCGGGATCAGTTCCGGCTCCTGCAGCGGATTATCCAGTTCATTAAGCGGCTTGGTCATCTTCTGCGACGGCGCGTAGGCCGGCGTGACCAGCACCGGAGTTTCGAGGCGGGCGACCACAATCTCGCGCGGCTGCTTGTCGGCAGAGAGCAGGTATTTGGACTTCTCTTCTTCGGGCCACCCGGACTGATCCAGTCTGGTCTGCGCCTGAGCGACCTTTTCCGTGATTTCCTCAGGCTCCTTTTCGTACGGGACCCAGTTGGTCGAGACGAGCGCGAGGAGCACCAGGACCACGATGACGCCGAATGCCAGTTTCTCGCCGTGATCGACGGCCAGTCGCTTCGGGTCGAGTTTCAATTTCCCTGCCATTGACGCACCTCGTTCCGGTGGGTGATGTCGGACTGGATCCGGGCGACCTGATCGCCGCAAATCGAACCGTTCAATATGACGTCCGCCAGATCACGGAGTTCCTGGGGATTGTTCGTTGTTGCCTGATGCGGGTGATGTCGCCGCCGGGTCGGACCCCGCTGCGGGCGCCGCGGAATTGTCCGTCGGAGCGTCGGCGGGGGAGACAACCGTTGGATCGGCCGCCGGTTCCGGCGCGGCATCGGTCGCCGTCGGCGGCACTTCGGTCTCGCTGGAACTGCCGGCAGCGGGTGATGCCGGGTCGGTTGACTCTCCCTCCGCAGCCGGCGCCGTGTCCGTTGGTGCGGCAGCGCCCGTTGCCGCCGCGGCATTCTGCGCGGCCTGTTCCACGGCGGCCAGAACGTCCTTGGACGGTGGCTTGAAGAAGGTGATATATCCAGCCAGGTCCATCTGCACGAGATCGAACTGCTGCAGCAGACCGGCAGACTCACCAGTCAGTTTCAGTGTGGGAACACCGATGCCGCCTTCCATCTCCTCCGCCCCCCCTTCAAACGGATTGCCGCCGGCCATGGCGCTCATCATCATTTCCGCCTGACTTTCGCCCATCTCGCCGCCAAACGAACCCTGTCCGGCAAGCGGCATCATGCCCATGCTGTTGCCCATGATGCCTTGACCTGCATCCGGGTTGGGGCCGACCTGAAAGCGGCGGATGCGAATCGGCCATTCCGAGTTCGTCAGTTCGACCAGAAAATCGGCGATCTTCCGCTGATCGATCAGCACACTCAGGTAGAAGCCCCGCTCCAGGAACGGCGCCCCATCGTCCTCCTTGACATAGCGCAGCGTCTTGGACGCAGCCGTCCCGGTGGTGCCGCTCCCTTCCGGCATAGCGCCGAATCCCTCTCCTTCGCCCATCATCATGGAATTGCGCCCGGCCATCATGGCGTTCATCGGTCCACCCAGGGCGCCGGCCGGCCGGCCGCCCGTGCCGAACTCCTCCTCGGCATTGAAGGCGACGCTGACGGACTGTCCACCGCCCAGCATTGATTTTCCCATTCCCATTCCCATTCCCATTCCCATCTCCATGGCGGCGGCTCCCTCTTCCGCTCCGCCACCGAAGCTGCTGCCGCTGCCCGCAGAGCCTTTCACGCTGGGTTCCCCATTGCCGCCCCACAACTGGACCAATTTGACCGCCCGGACCGCCGACTTGGCCGCGTTTTCCGCCGGCCGGTTGGTCCGGCGGATGGCGTCAAACAGCAATTGCAGATACCAGAGGTCCTCCTGTGCGTCCCAGATCATTCCCGACGGAATGCTCAGTTCGTTGGCGAAACTGGTCCGCGGGATCTGCGATTCATCGAACAGGACCTTGCCGCTCCCCGTGATTCGCCCCTGGTCCACGACGACCGGTTCAATGCTGGCGTGCAACTGCCGGATCAACTCGGGGTATTCGTGGGAATAGATAATGCCGGCCTGGTTTGCAAACGGGTCGCGATAGTTCTCCGGCAGGTATCGCTGCATGGCGGGAGGCCACGTCATCCGCGCTTTCTGACGTTCCCACACGCGAACGATCTCGGCATTCACCGCCTGTTCATACTGGCGATTGATCACGCTCAGGCCGTCCGACCAGCGCGGGTTGGGCTCGTTTCCGCTGGCCACCTGCAGCCCGTTAAGCTTGGTCACCCGCTCCTCGGTGGCCTTCTTCATGGCGCCGTTCGCCGAGTAATAGCCAAAAATTGTCAACGGCGCGACCAGCCCCAGCAGGATCCAGAAGCGGTGTCGGATGATCGGTTCCAGTTTGTCCATGTCAGTTTCTCGCTCCGGCGTGACGACCGAAAAGTCCGTTCATGTTACAGGGAGTTTCGTGGCGGCTTGCAGGCCAGACAGGGATGATCACGGCGTTGCCGGCGCCGTGCCGTCCGGCGGCGTCTCGTTCGCAGGCTGCTCGCCGGGAGGCGCGGCCTCCGGCAGCGGCTCCCGCTTCACGACGGGAATCGGCTGGAACACAAACTGCACCGTACAGGCCGATTGTTCGATCTGGTTGACTCCTTCCCCTTCCGTGGCGGGCAAGCCTCCGGCGGGGACGCCGCCCGGGCGAAACGACGCCTGCGGTCGGCCAAAGGCAGCGCCGTTCGGTCCTCCGAATGCGGGAACGCCAAAATTTCCCATCGCGCCGCCGCCGAATGGCTGCTGCATGGCGGCTCCCGGCCGGGCCAGCATGCCTGTCGGGTCGTAATTCACGAGCACGGTTGGCTTATATGCCGTGATGGTCGCGTGTGTAATGCCCATCCGGTGGACGTCCCGCATCGGATATCCCGGGACCTGGACGACCGGTTGCTGCAGCGTGTTGAGGAAATGGCTGATCACATACTGCGTGCCGCGATCCAGGACGTTTTCCTTGTCGTAATGCCAGTGCAGCAGTTGCAGCGTGACGATGTAGCCGTCCCCCGACGGGGCCTTCTCCTTGTCCGCGGACAGCATATTCGACTTCTGGCTGTCGTCCAGCTTGTTGAACCAGTCGCCGACGTCGGCCTTGCGTTCCGCCGTGAACGACTCGATGGAGATCATGTTCTTCTGCGTGATGTCGGTGATGTCCTGCTCATCGTCGACGTCCCGCGGCAGGCAGTCCACGACGGCGTTGTACATCTCGAGCCAGGTGAGATCGCGCCGTCCACCGATCAGGGTGTCCAGATTCTGAGCCGTCTTCTGAAACTTGCCGGTCTCGCCGTCATATTTCGACTTATCTCCCGAGACCTTGGTGCTCAAGGTGTTCACCTGGTTTTCCGCTTCCGTGAAGGCCTCGGAATGCGGTTTGGCATACGAGATCCCGTTCCCCATCGTCGAGATGGCATATCCCAGGAGGAGCGACGCCGCGGTGGCGACGGCCCACGGCTTCTTGCGGCGGATCTTGCGGGCGGTGGCGATCTCCGGCGGCAACAGCGACGTGCGAATCCGCGTCCGACCCAGCACCTGCAGGGCGAGACCGTACGACACGGCAAAACTCAGCACGTTGTCGGCAAACAGCGGCGCGTTGAGGACCGCGTCTCCTGCCAGCGAGCGGAACGTATCGGGGCGTTCCACGTCGTACTGCAGGTTCTGCTGCAGGAACTTCTGCAGGCCCGCCAGCTTGAAGCCGTTGCCCAGCCCGATGACTTTGGCGATTTTCGCCTGCCGATTCACGCTGGAGAAAAAGCCGACGGACCGCTGGATCTCAGAAACGTAGTCGTTGAAGACCGGCCGCAGCGCCTGGAACACGGCCCGCGGGTCCGGCGACTTGGTCGCATTACACTTCAGGTGCTCCGCCTTGGCGAAGCTGAGCTTCATTTCCTTCGTCAGCGACCGCGTAAAATGATTGCCCCCCAGCGGGACGTTGCGGACCCAGATCTTCTTGCCGTTCGAGACGAGCAGTGCCGTGTTGTCGCAGCCCATGTCGAGCACGATCACATAGTCGTCCCGCGCCGGCATTTCCTGGTCGGGGCGAATCCCGAGTTCGTCGTAGGCCAGCACGTTGTACAGCGCCAGCGGCGCGATCTGGATCAACTCGACTTCCAGCTTTGCGTCCGTGAACGGCTTGAGCTGCTGCTGTACCTGATCGCGCTTCATCGCGAACAGACCGACTTCGGCGTCGAGCAGGTATCCGCTCTCTTCGGCGCCGGCCCCCAGCGGCTGGTAGTCCCAGATGACCTCTTCCAGCGCAAACGGGATCTGCTGCCGCGCCTCGTATTTGATGATCTCCGCGAGCTTGCTCGATTCGACCGGCGGCAACTGAATAAACCGCGCCAAGGCCGATTGACCCGGTACGCTGATGGCAATCAGGTCTCCGGCGACGTCGTTGCGCGACAGAAACGTCGCCATCGCGTCGCGGATGATCTCATCCGGGATCGCGTCGGGCTGACTCAGGATTTTCGGATACGGGACGTAATCGAAGGCGACCGCAACCGCCTGTCCCGCTTCGTCCATGTAGCGCAGCTTCAGCGCCTTCAGGGCCGATTGACCAATATCGATACCCCAGGCAGCACGAGGTTCAGCCATTGAGTGGGACTCCCCCTTGATCCGGCGTTGCTCCGGACCCCTTCCTGTTTCCGAATTGCAGCGCGAGGCGAATGTCGCGCATTGCCAGCCGCTCGGAACGTCTCACCATACGTTGCGGGCAACCAGTAGGAAATGAGTCATTCAACTTAACGTAAAGCTAACTCACGGGTTCCAGTTGCGTCAACCAAAAACGAACGTCCATCTCGCCGGTTTCCTCCCGTTGTCGTCGCCACCGGGACACGGAGACACGGTGTTGGGCCGACGGCACCTGAATCGCAGGCTTGACGATCGTTGCTTGACGCGAGTCGTCCTACCCGTGTCGGTTGTGACGAGGCCGGTTTCCAGAAAGTTCCAAATCTTTTTTTGCGATTTGTGCCACGTCCGTGCGGATTCCGCCCTGCGATCGATATCATGCCACCAACGTTGAGACTTCGCACCAGCGGCGTAGTCGATACCAGGTGATTGACTGGCGCCCACGGCAGCCGGGTGGGGCAGGAACGTGTCAGATCCAAATCACGAAATGACTTACGACGACCTCACGGTACTGATCCCGAGCCACAGCTTGGAAGATTTCCCGACGGAACTGGGTGAGAAACCGGCCGAGGGATTGCTGAACGCGTTCGCCATCCTCTGGCACCCGGTGCTGCTGGCGACCGCCAATGTTTTCCCGCGCTGGCAGCGCGCCGACGAGGTCCACGACGTCCGCGCGAACCGGCTGATTGTGTTGCCGACAACATGTACCGACTCCGTCCCCCATGGGTGGGTGGACCGGGCCCGCCGCGAGGGCTCGACCGTGGTGAGCGGCCTGACCGATCGCCACGAAATGCTGGCGGCCGCTCTCGCGCCGCTGGGCGACATTCCCCACGTGGAACCGGACCTGGAAGCCGACTTTCTGGCATTCGGGTCGTGCTACCTGCAGACCGAACTGCTCACGCGGCACATGCGGAACTTCAGCCGCATCGACGAGGTGCATCTGCACCGGGAGTCCGTCGCGGCGGCGAAGGCCGCAATTCAGGGGGATCGCGTGGCGGCCGAAACACACCTTCGCTACTGCTTCGAGATGCTGCTCGAAGCCCGCGAGCGATTCTATCCCGTCAATTGTTATCTGATCGACCTCTGTCTCCTGATCCCGCGGCTGGCAGACGACCATTTGTCGCGTCTGCTGGCCCAACCGACTTCGTGCAACCTGCTCGCCACCGCCGAAGACTGGCAGACAATTGCGCGGGAGCATCCGGACCTCGCCGCCGCCGTCAAGGGCGGCTGGCACGACGGCCGCATCGAAGTCATTGGCGGCGAATTCCGCGAAGCCGCCACGCCGCTGCTTGCGGTGCATTCCCTGATCTGGCAATTCCGCAAGGGACTTGCGACGTATCGCGAATTGTTCGACCGGCAACCGGTAACGTGGGGCCGGCGGCGATTCGGCATCGATCCCTATCTGCCGCAGATCGTGAACCGGCACGGGATGTCCGGCGGCCTGCACCTGGTGCTGGACGACGGCATCTATCCCGATGAGGAGCACAGCAAGCTGCGTTGGGAGGGCTGCGACGGATCGGTGATCGACGCACTGAGCCGCATCCCCCTCGCGGCGGACAGCGCCTCGGCCTTCCTGCGGTTTCCGATCCGGATGTCCGAATCGATGGACCACGATCACACGGCAGCCGTCGTCTTCGCCCGCTGGCCGGAGTTGAAGACGCCGTGGCTGGATGATTTCCGGCGGGCCTCAAAGTACGCCGCAGTCCTTGGCAAGTTCACGACGTTCCGGGCGTTCTTCGACGCCAACGACATGCCGGGCCGGCTGGCGGAGCACAAGGCGGCTGATTACTTCTCCCCCAACCTCGTTCAGGCGGTGGCGCGACAGGAGGCGGACCCGCTCAGCCGCCACGTCGATTACTGGCGACGGCGCGGCCGGTTCGAATCGCTCGAATGGTGTCGGAATCTGGCAGACGTGCTACGACAGACCGCCGTCCATCGGGAAGCGCATGCTCGGCACGAGGACCTGATTGAAAGCGCCGACCCTGACGCTGCGGCTGAGGCGAAACGGGCGGCTGATAGCGCGCTGGACGAAATGCAGTCGACCGCGCCGGCCGCACTCTCACAAGTGCTGGCCCGTGACGCCGCGCGCGGCGCGGGGCTGCTCGTCATCAATCCTCTGTCGTTCCCGCGCCAGACGGTTGTCGACTGGCCGGCCCCGCTGCCCATCCCCACCGGCGAGGAACCGATCGCGGCCCGGCAGTTCGATGACCATCATCGGCAAGTACTGGTCGATGTCCCGGCCTGCGGCTTCGCCTGGATTCCCGCGCCGTCGGTCCCCGCCGAGCCTCCGCGCGTCGACAAGGTCGCTGCCGCCGAAGACCTCGTGCTGCGGAACGACCTGTTCGAAGTGAACCTCAGCGACGTCACGGGGGGCATCGGGCAGATCCGCACTTATCGCCGCAGCCCGAACCGCATCAGCCAGCAGATCGCGTTTCGCTTTCCGCGCGAACGGACGATCACAATCGGCGAGGGGGACGAGGCCGAACAGTACAAGTCGTACTACTCCGAAATGCGGCTGCGCGGTTCCCGCGTGCTGTGCGCCGGGCCGGCACTCGGCGAAATCGAGACCGTCGGCGACGTCGTCGACCAGCAGCACGAACAGGTGCTGGCAGCGTACCGGCAAGTGACCCGCGTCTGGCGCGGCCGCCCGTTCGTCGAATTCGAGATCGACCTGGACGTGAAAAAAGTCCCCGACGGCGACCCCTGGACGAACTACATCGGGGTCCGCTTCGCCTGGAAGCACACGTCGGCCGTGCTGACCCGATCGCTGCACCACGGGGCGCACGGCATTCAGGAGGAACGGATCGAGGCCCCGCAGTACCTGGAACTGGCCGACGACGATTTCCGCACCACGATCATCCCGTTCGGCTTGCCGTTCCATCGTCAGACCGGCGAGCGCATGCTGGACACGCTGCTCATCACGGCGGGTGAAACGCGGCGGCGGTTCCGGTTTGTGGTGGCGATCGACGAACCCTATCCGCTGCAGGCGGCGCTCGACGCGACGTTTCCGGTAATCGCCGTTCCCACCGAGTCAGGGCCGGCCCACGCCGCGCGAAGCGGCTGGCTGTTCCACCTGTCGGCTGCCAATGTGCAGTTGACGCGTATCCTGCCGCTGCTGCCGGCCGCGAAGGAGGCCGAATCGGCTCAAACGCGTGGTTTCGCCCTGCGTCTGCTCGAGACGGAAGGTCGCCGGAAGACGATTAAGCTGCATTGCTTCCGTGCTCCGGCGTCGGCGCGGCAGCGTGATTTTCAGGGGGAGACGATTCAATCGTTACAGGTCGAGGGGGATACCGTACAGGTGGAAGTGGCGCCGTATGAAGTGTGCGACGTGGAGTTGCGATACGGTCCGTAATGT
>CAZWGW010000160.1:0-11811 GCA_964633565.1 uncultured Planctomycetaceae bacterium | reverse complement strand
CAACAACAGCCAGCGCACGCGGCGCGACGTGGCAACAAGGCTCGGGCGGATGGGGATCGACGTCGACGACGCCCATATTTTCACCTGCGCTATGGCGACGGCCCGCTTCCTCGCGCGGCAGAAACCGGGCGGGACCGCCTACGTGATCGGTGAAGGGGGCCTTCTGCAGGCCCTGCATCACAACGGCTACGCGATTGTCGACCATGACCCTGATTACGTCGTTGTCGGAGAGGGGCGCGCGTTCAACTTCGAAATGATCGAGACCGCCGTGCAGATGATCGAGCGGGGGGCGAAACTCATCGCCACGAACCTCGATCCCAACTGCCCGACGCAGAACGGCACACGGCCAGGCTGCGGCGCCATTGTGTCAATGCTCGAATCGGCGACCGGACGCACGGCGTTCAGCGTCGGCAAACCGAGCCCGGTCATGTTCCGCTTCGCCTGTACCGAACTCGGCCTCAAGCCGGACGAGATCACCGTCATCGGAGACACAATGGAGACCGACATCCTCGGCGGCGTGCAGATGGGCTGCCGGTCGGTGCTCGTCCTCAGCGGCGGCACCCGGGAGCAGGACCTCGCGCAGTACGCCTATCGCCCGGACGACGTCGTCGCCAGCGTAGCGGAGTTGTGCGGCTCAATGCAGCGCGCGGCACCGCTGGCGATCGCGTAGGTCAGGCTCCCGCCTGACGTTTTGACCGTACTTCGCGCGGATTCCGTCAGGCGGGAGCCTGACCTACGACGTGATTCCCAACAGCGCCAGACTGTCCCGTTGAATCATTTCCTCAATTTCCGCTTCATTCAACCGCGGCAACGACGTCCCTTCCACCATCCGGTTCAGGCCCCGCAGGCCGTCCAGCGTGGCGGTCACGTTTGTGAACGGGTAATCAGTCCCGAACAGCAGCTTGTGCCACACGCCGTATTCCTGGGCCAGCATCAGGTTGTGGTAAAACTGAAACGGACGGTAATGCAGCGCGCTGATGTCGGCGTAGGCGTTGGGGTGCTTGCGAATCACGGCGATGCACTCCCCTTCGTAGGGATGCCCCAGGTGCGCCAGGATCAGCCTCACTTCAGGAAACCGGATGGCGACTTTGTCGACATGGCGCGGCAGTGTGCAGTCGAGCGGCGCCTGCGAGACAAACGTCGTGCCGGTATGCAGCAGCACCGGCAGACTGTGCTCCGTCGCGTACCTCCACAGCGGATCGAGCCGCTCATCGTCGGGCTGGAAGCCGGCGTACATCGACAGCAGTTTGATCCCCCTGAGGCCCAGTTCCCGATGGCCGTGCCGCAGCTCGCGCTGCCAGCCGTCCTGCGTCGGGTCGACGGAGAGGAAGCCGATGAGGTGCTCGGGATGCGCGGCGACATAGTCGGCGACGAACTGGTCGTCGACCCACATTCCGCTGAGGCGCGCCTTGCCGCCGAAGACGATCGTCCTGACGCCGGGAACCGACAGCCGCTGATAGTCCTCGAAACGTACCGTCAGGTCGACTTCGACTCCGGCCCGCGCGCGGCGCGCCTGCTGGCGGAAATCGTCATTGAAGTGGTCCGGGTAGCGCCAGATATGGCTGTGGACGTCGATGATCGGCATGAGTTCGCGTCGGTCCATGGGACGGACTGGTAGTCCGTCCGTGATCGGCGCAACGCCCTCAATTGCGGACGGACGACCAGTCCGTCCTACGGTAGCGATCTCGCCGACCGTCTGCGATCAACGCAAAACCTCCCCGGCCGTCTGTCGGCCGGGGAAGTTGCAGGCTGGCCCTCTCCGGATGGATGCTGTCGGTCACTCACCTGTCAGCGGTAGTACCCGAAATACAGGCCGGGCGAGTAAATCTGCACACCCTGCTGCGGGTAGTACCCCGGGCCGTAGGCGTTGTAGTAATTGAGCCGGTATGGATTCAGCGTGCCATAGGGGAGGCCGCCGTAGTACCCGCCGCGCAGCCGCGGCTGGTGGAATCCGCCGTAGCCGTTGTCGCAGTCGTGGTGATGGCCGCCATATCCGCCGCCGTAATATCCGCCGCCCCCGCCGTACCAGTGATCGGCTTTGGCGGACTGAGGGACAGCGACGAACGCGGTGCCGAGCAGTGCAGCAAGGATCAGGAATTTCTTCATGGCGCGCCTCCTCCGGAAGGGAAACCTGCAAGACCGCTGGGCCGGGCACTCCGCAGAACAGACTGCCGGATCTGGTGGCGGCTCGTTGCGGTCGCAACGGAAGCGGTTGATGCAAGAACGACACCGGGAGGCGCAGAATCTGCCGTTTTGCGCGTAACGCAATATATCAAAAAGCGTTGCGGAGTCCGCCGGTGCATGCTGCGACCGAGCGCCATGTCTCAAATCTGCGAATATCGTCGTCGGAGTGATGACACATCGTGAACCCGGATACCGGATCAAGGTCTGAGGGGATGGTTCAACAGAAATAGCGGTGCATCAGCAGAACTGTTACACGGAGAAATCATGTCGCTGCGACGTGTTCTCGATTGTTTCGGCTTCGGAAACGTCGATCTCAACGGCTCGGAGTCGCAATTGTGGGAATCTGCGGCGAGACGAACTCCATTCTCCTACCGCTGGCTGGGTCGTTCGCTGACGGTGGCCGACGTTGATGCAGAGCACGCCGCCTACCCTGCCTGGCAGGTGTTGCACGCGAGTATCAGGCTTTGGGATCGGATTTGTCCGTTCGTGATTAATCCGAACTCAATGGCGATGCGCAAGGGTTACGTCGTGATTCGCGACGGTGTACCGATTGGCGGGACCGTTACGATTTCGAGTTGACGATCGCCATGACCGGCCACGGAGCGGCGCGCGGCCGTGGCTGAGGCGACAGTCGGGTACGGCCCCGCCGAATTACTTTGACCTGTGAACCACGCGGCCGCCACGTTCACCGGGGGCTGCGCGGTGTTTGCCGGGCTGCACTGCCTCCTCGCGTGTGACGCCGGCCGGAAGCAGAGTGACCGTCGCGAGATATCGTCATTCGTCTTGGCGGACCCTCTCGCAGTCCCGTACACTCAGATAGACGCCTCGCAACTCGTGGAGCAGGGACTCATGACGACCCACGTTTCGGCCGCACCCGCTGCCACTCCCGAACTCGCGGCCCAGATCGAACTGGCGCGCCAGGCAGCGATGGAAGTGTTCGGCAACTGTCTGGAAGTTGAGTTGATTGACAATCCCGAGTGCGATGGGGAGTCCTGGCACCTATTCACCGTCAGAGACGTGGTGGCAGGCGACGATTACAGAGCTGTCGTTCAGCGCAGGCTGCGCTGGCACGACCGCGTCCGTGAACTCATCCCTGTCGCGTTGCCGGAAGAACGTCCAGATTTTCGGCTCTCGATTGTGCTCGAACCATGACGCCATCGGAATTCATCGCCTTTGCAGGTCGGCTTGCGGCACTCGGCAGCGGAGGCGAAGCGGCGATCCGAACGATCGCCAGCCGGTCCTATTACGGCGCATTCCACGTCGCGCTGGAGTATCTCTCGGAACTCGGTTTCGTCATCCCCGCGAATGCAAACGCCCACGGAATCATTCGCAGATACCTGAGCGGCTCGGGACATGCCGACGCAGCCCGGGTCGCCGAATTGCTGTCGGACCTGCATTCGGAACGCCTTGGCGCCAACTATCGTCTGGCCGACCGCAGATTCCACTCCTTCATCAACGCACGCGACTACGTCGAAAACGCGGAGACAGTTCGCACACTCCTCGATCGTTGTCGACATGAGCCTGCCCGGAGCGAGGTCCGCGACGCCATCAACGCGTACCTCACGCGTCTCAATTGACACACCCATCGGCGCCTCTCGGCGTTATCGCTCCATGATGCGGGCCGTCGGCCGCGACTCACGCCGCATCGGCCGCCTGCGACCGCAGAAACGCCGTGTTGACGCCCATCACGGTCAGGATCACCCCTCCGATGCCACAGATGGCCACGGTCAGGATCCGGCCGAAAATCTCATACAACAGGCCGAACCCCCACCACAGACGGACCCGTTCCACTTCACCACGGTCAAGCTGCCCGAGGACGTGGTTCAGGTAGAAGCACGAAACCAGCAGCAGCACGCCGAAAATCAGCGTCTGATAGCGCTCTCGGAACTCTTCCGTTGCGGCGGCAGGGTCGTCGGCGGCAATCTTGCGCTCGGCCACCATGGACCGGATTTCGGTCAGCGAATGCGCGGGTTCCACCGTGGGCCTGGCCGGCTCCTGTTGAATGTTGTGGACCAGTCCGGGCGAGAGGTTGGCGAACAGCTCCATCAGCACAGCGCGGTCGCGCAACGCGTCTTCGGCAAGATTGATCGCCGGCTGCGGAGGACCAGCCGCTTGCCGCTGCATGACCGTCAGCCGTCGGCCGGGCTCGACCTCAATTCGCTCGACGTCCGACCAGGCGACGCGCGCATCGCGACAGCGCAGTCCGGTAGAGTCGACCTGTAGCGGGCCGAAGTCGACGGCCTGACGTGCTGCCAGCAGCTCGATCACGTCCTGCAGGGACCGGTGCCGGATCGAACCTTGAATCAACGACCGCAGCTCAGTTTCATTCGGCAGTTTTCGCGGCAGCGCGATCGCCTCTCCGTTCCTCAACAGGACACGCGTCGCGCCCCGTCCGTTCTCCGGCACGATGACCTCGGCGACGTCGGCGAAACAGATCGGTTGCAGCTCCCGCGAACTGAAGCGGACGAGCCGCTCAGGATAGATGGCGACTCCTTCGCGACGTTTGCGGACCATGCGGCGGGCGAAATACAACAACAGCATCCCGGGGCACATGATCATTGCACAGAGCGTGTGCAGGATGACCTGGGCCAGCGTGTCGCGAGGCATATTGGGCGCGGGATAGGCATGGTAGACCAGGAGCAGCAGGCCCCCTAAGCCGAGCAATCCGAGTCCGAACACCAACAGGGTCGCCAGCACCGCGATCGCGCCGGCCGAATAGCCGCGCCGGAACAGGCGAAGGGGAGGGCCGAATTCCGCGACGAGTCGTGTGGGGGCCGCGGGCACTGAGGCGTCGGACATGGCAGTTTCCCGAGAGAATGGCGTACCGAAAACCCTATTTCAGGAAACGCCGCAAGTCAGCGGGCGCGGTGTGCCCGCACCGGAACGGGGGTCCGGATATGACGATTCTACGGGTTTCGTTTCGGTCGGTGAGCGTTGTTCCGCGGCTGGCGTTGTCGCGTCATAATCCACCGCCGGGCCGGCCAATGGTCCCTGTATCAATACACGATTGGCGTTTGTGAAATGAGCGGCCTGGACCCTTCGACTCCCGAACACACGGCCGGCCCCCGCCGCATCTGGCGCCGCATCTTCGTCTGCACCGGCGCCGCGACCACGTTGTTGATCGCCGGGGTCGCCTACCGCGTCCACCAGCGTTCGCGCCTCGAAAACCAGATCACAATCGGACCGGAGACGACCGTCGTCTCCGGCCCGCTCGCACCCGACGGACTGATCGACTATGTCGGTGCTCTCAACGAGCAACTCAGTGCCGGCGTCACGCCGGACAACAACGCCGTCGTGCCGCTGATCGAAGCGCTTGGCCCGCAAATCATCGGTGCGCCGCATCGCACCGAGTATTTCCGTCGGCTGGGCATCCCGCCGCCTCCGGCCACTGGCGACTATGTCATTCACCCCGGGTCATACTTTCAGCAGCACCACGAGCAGTTTGAACCCGGGTTCGTCGACGAGCGGGAGGCCTTCTTTGCAGACCTGGAGGAGATTCAGGGCCGGCTCTGGCTACCGGACGAGTTTCCCGAACATGCGGCGTTGCTGGACCTCAACGCCGCGCCGCTGGATCGGATCGTGGAGGCCACGAAGCGGCCGCGGTTTTACGGTCCCATCGTCGGGAGCACGATTCAATCGGCATTGCTGCCGGTACAGCAGGAGTGTCGCACGGCAGTGGACCTCTTGACGGCGCGCAGCATGCGCCGGGCGGCAGGCGGCGACGTCGACGGCGCATGGAGCGACGTGTCGGCCTGCCATCGTCTGGCCGCCCTGGTCGGTCAGGGCGGGACCATGATCGATTACCTCATTGCCGTTGCGTTCGACGCCAAGGCCTGCAAGGTCGATGTGGCGCTGGCGCAATCGCAGCGCCTCACCGCGGAATCGGTCATGCGTTGCCAGGCCGATCTCAGTGCGCTCGCTCCCATCGGCGAAATGGCGCGCATCATCGACTCCGGTGAGAGGCTGTCCTTGCTCGACTCCATCCAGACGCAGATCCGCGACTCCGCAGCCGCCTCCCCGATGGAAGCGTCTGAGGACTGGCTGACGAACGCCGGCATGGACTGGAACATCGTGATGCGCCTGTGTAATGGACATTTCGACAAACTGACAGCGGTGATGCGGATCGATGACTATTCCGAACGGACACGAGCACTGCAGGGCCTGGTGGTGGAACTCGACCGCCTCGCAGCCGATAGCGCCACAAGCACAGACATTCGCTTGGCGGCGATTTTCGGAATGACGGCCGAAGTCAGCACACACGCCGGCCACAGCATTTCGGGATTCATGATTTCAGCGTTTGCGCAATCGTCCCTGGCGCGCGCCCGCGCGGACGCGAGACGACAGCTTGTACGGACCGCCTTCGCCCTCGCCGCCTTCCACGCTGACCACAGCGCATTTCCCGCCACGCTCGACGAACTGGTTCCCGCATACCTGCGGGAAGTTCCGCCAGATCCGTTCATTGCATCGGCGCTGCACTACGAACGCAGAGCGCCGGACGACTATCGCCTGTACAGCGTCGGCGAGAACTTGACGGACGACAGAGGCCTGACGCACGACTCCACGCCGCGCGGGGACGACATTCTGGTTGCGACTCCACAGCCGGCGAATAATGGGCACGAAACGGCGCCCGCTGGAGCTACTGCTCCCTGATCCGTGGCGTGGCTTCCATCGCCCATCCCGCCGGCCGCTGATTCGCCCCCTGCACCACGCCGTCTCCCAGGTCCATTCGTGCTGCGTCCGCCAGGCCCAGCAGTCGCTCGACGACGTCCCGGTTTTCCCTGGCGACATTGCGATCCTCGGACACATCCGCCACCAGGTCGAACAACCGCGCTGCCTGCATCCTTTGCTCAGCGTCTTTTATGCCCTGCTGCGGCAGATACAGTTTCCACGGCCCGCTCCGCACGGCCCGCAGGTCCCCCCGGTCGTAAGAGTAGAACGCCTCGTACGGCGACTTCCCCCCCGGCTCCCCTGACCAGAGCGGCCACGCATCCTTCCCGTCGATGATGCGATCGCGCGGCAGCGTTGCTCCGGCCAGCCGCGCGAATGTCACATGGAAATCCATGGACGTACAAAGCTCTGCACATGTCGCGCCAGGCGGGATCTGGCTCGGCCAGCGCAGGATGCACGGCATGCGCATCGCCCCTTCGCTCGTGTCATAGCCCCAGCCTTTGAACGGGGCGTTGCTCCCCTGCGGCGGATTGCGGCGGGGCGCACCGTTGTCGGACGTCCAGATCACGAGTGTCTTCGGGTCCAGTTCAAGCCGCTTCAGCGCCGCGAGGATTTCGCCGGTCGACCAGTCCAGTTCCTCGACCGAATCGCCGTACGGTCCATTGGCGCTTGTGCCGCGAAACGCATCGCTGGCAAACGGCGCCGCCGTGCTCCCCGGCATGGCGTGCGGCAGGTAGACGAAGAACGGCCGGTCCCGATTCCGCTCGATGAAATCGATCGCAGCCTCAGTATAGCGCTGCGTCAGCCGGTTGCGGTCGACCGGCGCTTCAATCACGTTTTCTCCGCGCATCAACGGCAACGGGGGCCACGGCTGCCCCTCGCGCGGCGTCATGTCGTCGCTGTAGGGGATGCCGAGATACTCGTCGAACCCCTGCCGCGTCGGCAGGAACTCCAGTTGGTCCCCGAGATGCCATTTGCCGATGCAGGTCGTGGCGTACCCGCCCGATCTGAGCAGTTCGGCCACGGTGATTTCGTCCGGATGCAGTCCCTTGGGCGAGACCGGCTGCAGGACCTTGCCCCCTGTGTCGGACTCGTGCAGGTTCACGCGTCGGGGATAGCAGCCCGTCATGAGGCTGGCCCGCGACGGCGTGCAGACGCCGCTCGTGACGTAGAAGTGCGTGAGCCGCATCCCCTCGGCGGCCATGCGATCGATGTGCGGCGTGCGATGCTTTGTCGATCCGTAGCAGCCGACGTCGCCGTGGCCGAGGTTGTCGCAGAGGATCAGAATAATGTTGGGACGCGGCGGATCGGCGGCAACGGCATGCGGCCCGCAGCACGCTGCGAGACTCAACAACACGCCAGAGACGCATCGCATCGGGATGTCCTCTACGCAAGATCTGATGGAAGTGTGGGCCGGGCGTGATATTGTGGGGGCAGTTACGCCCTGTTCACAGTGCTGTCGGCTGCCCGACCCTCCGCAGACATCGATCCACGCCCGGAGGTTGGCGCCGAAATGAAATCACGACATTGCCCCACATATTCCAATGGATGCACAACCTTCCGTCGAGTCTCCCACGCAGGCCGTCGCCTCCGCGTTCGGCCGCATCCGCACCAGCACCGTGCGGCTGGTTCGCGACGATTCATTTCCTGAACTCCAGACATGGGGCGGCGCGGCAAAGCTGTTCGGCCTGTGGCTGCTGCTGCTGGTCGGGTTCGTGGTGACGCCGGTCTACGTGCTCCTGCGATTGCCAATGCGGCGCGGCGGCTGGCGGTTCGCTCTCGTCGGGGTGGGAATCGTGCTGGCGGTGGGCCTCATCGCATTGCTGATGCTGCTTTCCGCCGGTCTCGCTGGCCTGGGAGGCATCAAGTGATCCGCTTCATGGCGGCAACGATTTCCCGCCGATTCGCTCCGCGAACGCCCCCGCCAGACATTCGCCGACGACATCGGGCGACAGTCCACTCGCCGCGGGGCTGCCGTCCCGCGACACGGTGGCCACCACGGGGAACGGCCGGCCGGTCGACTTCTCGAACGGTGAGAGCAGCGTCGCCAGTTCCCACGACGCGGGGCCCGGCTCCCGCTTCCGCAGTTCGGCAATCGCCCGCGTCAGCGGGGGGTGGTCGAGCCGGTAGTCCGACATGCCGCCGATCGTCTCGTATCCGGGCGCACGCCAGCGGTCGGCAAAGTCGGCCCACATGTAGCCGGGATACCACACGTCGAAATGCCAGCCGTCCTCCATCTGGCACGCCACAAGCTGCACTTTCTGGCCGTCCCGCCGGTTGCGCGCCTGCGGCCAGAGGAGGCAGCGGTCCGACAGCGCCTCGTTGAACTCCGCCACGGCCCACGCGCGATCCAGTTCGCCGCCGCAGACGTCGGCCGGGAGTTCGTATGCCGCGAATCGCTCGTGATACTCATGCCGCCGGACACGGCCGGTTTCGATCATGTCCCATGAACGGTCCAATGCGGCGATGCCGGACTCAATCTCGGGCAGCAGTGAGTCAGTCCCCTGCAGCAGATCTGGAATCCGCGCGAAGCAGCGCTCGTAAGTCGCCGGGACCTCGTCATGCGCGGGGGCGTCCGCCGTCAGCAGCGTCAGTCCCTGAAACAGCACCTGCGCCGGACGTGCGCCCCACGCCCAGAAGTCGCCCATCTCGGCCGCTTCGATCAGCGTCGGCCGATGCGCCATGGCCGATTCGGGGTGAGTCACCACATACACCGACAGCAGCCCGTCGACGTCGACGTGATTGTTGACGGCGATCAGGCGCTCCAGCGGGCCGCGGTCGTCAAGACAGCGGAACGCGATCTCCGTCGAGGTGTCGGCCTTGTACCGCGGCGGTGTGCGGTTCGGGATCCAGTGGCTCAACTCAACGTCGACGCCGGGCCGAAACGCCGCGCCGGCCGTTCCGTCGCAGTATACGACAGGCCGATCGGCGGGAGCGCTGGAGATCGCATCCGCCAGCATGTAGCTCGGGGCCGACATGAGTCGCGAACTCTGACAGATTTGGAAACAGCAACCCCGGTTTCCAGGTGAAACCGGGGTTGTTCGTCAGTCTGGAGATCACCTCGACAAGGACGCTGCCGTTACGGCGCCGCACCTTCGCTCGACGATTCCGCGGCAGGTGCTGTATTGCCCCCTTCCGCGGGCTTGGCCTCTTCGGCCGGTTCGTCATCGAGCGGCTTGAGCAGCTCTTCGTAGATATTCACGCCTGCCAGGATCGCGTCCAGTTCCTTGTGCAGAGTCTCTTCGATGTCCGGGGAGTAGCCGGTGTGCACCGACTGGACGACCCCGTTCTTGTCGATGATCACGAGATGCGGAATCCCTTCGGCTCCGTAGGCGTCGCCGATCGCCCCTTCGGTGTCGAGCGCCACCGTCGCCGTGAAGTCCTTGTCCTTGAAGAATTCCTCGATGTCCGAGGGTTCCTCGCGGAGGTTGACGGCGTAGAGCACGACCCCCTTGTCGGCGTACTCTTTGGCCACCTTGGCCAGCACGGGCATCTCCATCACACAGGGACCGCACCAGGTCGCCCAGAAGTCGAGCATGACCACGTCCTTGCCGGCATGGTTGGCCAGGTCCAGTTCGCCTTCCTTGATCAGCGACAGCTTGATGGGGGGAGCGGCCTTGCCCAGCAGCGGCGACGGCTCCGGCTCCGTCAGCGAACGGACGCGTTTGGCCCCTTCGGGAGCCGTGAAAACAAATGCGTCTTCCGGCAGCGTCGGATCGATTTCCCAGTCCAGGAGCTTGTCGATGATGGAGATCCGGATCTTCTTGATTCCGGTCGGCGTTCGAATCTGTTGCTCGCCGCGGTCGTACACGATCTGCAGCACGAGCGGATTTCCTTCCGCGGCGATCCACATGTCCCACTTCATGTCGCCGCCGTTCCCGTCCGGTTGCGCAAAGGAGAGCCGATGCGCCGGGACTTCGCCGAGCTTCTCCTCACCGACGTACTGCGACGACGTGACTCCTTCCAGCAGCGATTCCGCCGGGTCGTCCAGGCCCAGCGTGAGCGGCAGGGCCATCAAGCCCTGGAAGGCCAGCGATTCCGCCATCAGTTCGGACAGCGTCTCGGGTGCGTCCGATTTCGCGTACCGCATTCCGCCGCTGCGGTCCGGCACCAGCACGCACAATTTGCTGCCGTCGCTGACGGCAGCAACCTGTACGTCTTCCAGGTTCGTGCCATCCGACCCGTCATTCAGGATGCGGAACGCCCCCTTGTTTGGTTTCGCAAACGTGAAGGTGCGCTTCGTGTCCTGGGCCGGGAACGGCAGATCATCGGCCCCTTCGATTTTCTGTGAGAGGGTCGCGGTCACTTTGAACGCCTTGACCCCCTGGTAAAACTGCGAGGCCTGTGCCAGGACCTCTTTGGCTTTTTCCGACGTGTCGGCGGCTGGAGCGGCGTCGGCCTTTGGTTCGGAGGCCGGCGTCGATTCCGGAGTAGTGGCGGCGAGCGTCGTTGCCGCCGTCGCGGGCGTCACTGGCGGAAGCGTCGGGGTCGGTGGGGTCGTCTGGCCCGCCTCACTGGCGTTGCCGGCGGGCTGTGTGTTCGACGGGGCGACAGCCTCCGGCGAGGCGGCGACAGTCGGTGTGTCCGGCGCGCCCGTGGCCGCCGGTGGACTTGCGGTCTGGGGACTGCCCGCGGGGGGCTGCCGTGCGCAGCCGCAGAGGGCGATCGACAGGACTATCAACCACGCACGACGATCGATCAGCATGACGTTCTCCCTGAGATTTGGCGGCCTACCGGCGTTGCGCCGGACGGCGCCTGCGGGAGCAAGCGACCTGTCGGGCGAGACACAGATCTGCCTCGATTGAGCACGGGTCAACGGACCCTCCGCCGCAAGTCACATCAGTGAGGAATCGTAGCAGAAACGCAGGGTGCAAATCCACGACGCGCGCCGAAGACACTGAAGACGGGTGCATCCGTTAAATGGTGGGGGATGTGCGTACAGGCTCCCCTCTCCCACGA
>CAZWGW010000159.1:0-11860 GCA_964633565.1 uncultured Planctomycetaceae bacterium | reverse complement strand
CACGACGAACCGCGCATCGACGCCCGCATCCGATCGATTCAGCCGGGGGGCGGGACGATCATGCGGCTGGAACTGGCGTGGGGCTACGTGCGGCGCTGGTACCTGTGGATGTTCCGCCGCGGCTACGTCGAGCGGATGCAGAAGCTGCGGAAGGGGACCGAGAACCGCTGCCCCCATCCGGTGTTCGACCCGCGCGACCTCAAGTTCTTCCGCAACCAGGGGGGCTATTACTGGGACCGCCGCGATGACCCGTTCGCCTGGCGCGATAACCTTCCTTTCGCGCGCGCCGGGCTGGCGGAACTGCTCGTGTTCAGCGTGCTGTTGTTCGGCATGGCGGCGGTCGTGGCGTGGATCGGAGTCAGCCATCGTGTGACCGGTGGCTGGGCGGCGGGCTTTTTCACAATCACGACGGCGCTGACCGTGATGGGGCTGCTCGTCGTGTGGTTCTTCCGCAATCCGCGCCGCCGTATTCCGGACGAGCCGGGCGCGGTGGTCTCGCCGGCCGACGGCAAGGTCGTCGAGATTGAGGAAATCCCGCACGACGAGTTCATCGGCGGACCCGCGCTCAAGATCGGCATCTTCCTGTCGATCTTCAACGTCCACATCAACCGCGTGCCGGTGGCATGCCGCGTGGTCGGGCTGACGTATCGTCCCGGCAAGTTCCTCAATGCAATGCGGCCCGAGTCCGCGCGGGAAAACGAGCAGCTCGGCATTCAGTTGGAGCAAATGGGGCCGGTGACGCGCCATCTCATAGTCCGCCAGATCACCGGTGCGATCGCCCGGCGGATCGTCTGCTGGCTCAAGCCCGACGACGAGCTGTCGATCGGCGAACAGCTCGGCATGATCAAGCTCGGGTCGCGCACGGAACTGGTGCTGCCTCGCGAGGGGTTCTCGCTGGCGACGCGAGTTGGGGAGCACGTGAAGGCCGGGAGCAGCGTCGTGGGGCGGTACGGCAGTTGACCCGCCGCGCGCGCCTTTGCGACAATTCCATGTGGATTGTCCGAAGGGTAGCGAGCAATGTGTCTCGATGAACTGCCGGCCGGTCCCATCGGTCCCGATCACAACGGGATTATGATGACCCCGGAAGAGTTCGATGCAGCCGCCGACTGGGATGAGAACTACCGCTATGAACTCATCCACGGAGTGTTGCTGGTACTTCCCCTCCGGAGCGCAGCGGTTAGAAGTGCGAACGACGAATTGGGGCGACTCATTCGCGGCTACAGTGAGGAGCATCCCGACGGACACGTTGTTGACGACACGCTCTACAGTCAGACATTGCGGCTTGTGGCAGACCGGCGGATCGCGGACCGGGTCGTCTGGATCGGACTCGCTCGCACTCCTGATCCGGAACGCGACATCCCTGCGATCGTGATCGAATTTCTGTCGCGGCGGTTCAGGGACCGCAAGCGCGACCACATTGTCAAGCGGCAGGAATATGCGGCCATCGGTGTTGACGAGTATTGGGTCGTTGACCGGTTCGGGCGCAAGATGACCGTCTACTTCCGTTCGGGCGAAGTCCTGGAACTGACAGCCACCGATATCTACCGGACAAAGCTGCTCCCCGGGTTTGAACTCCCGCTCGCGCGCCTGTTCGCCAAGTCGGACCGGTACGGTGAAAGCTGATCACCGTTCAGCCGCTCACATCGCCAGTCGTCGATCCGTTAATGTCGCCGGTGTCGTTCTCGGCACATCGTTTGCCAAGACCGCTTCTCCGTTGATAGACCGGCAGATTTCGACAGGAAAGTCGTGAATCGGCGGCGGGCACTGATGGACCGCCTGCCCTGTTCCTGCGCAAATCTGCCAACGGCTCAGGCATGGTGCCCGCGCCGTGGAACATGTTGTCGCCTCGCCTTCATCGTTTCCCCTGGGAGTAATCACTGATGAGTTCCGCGAAGTACAAGTTGGAGTATGTCTGGCTGGACGGCTACCTGCCGGAGCCGAACCTCCGCAGCAAGACCAAGATCGTCGATTTCCAGCCAACGAAGCCCGAAGACTGCCCGATGTGGGGCTTCGACGGCAGCTCCACGCAGCAGGCCGAGGGGCACAACTCCGACTGCCTCCTCAAGCCGGTGGCCCTCTATCCGGACAGTACACGCCGGAACGGCTTCCTCGTCATGAGCGAAGTGCTGCTGCCGGACGGCAAGCCGCACCCCTCCAACTTCCGGTCGACGATCGACGACGACCCGGACCTGTGGCTCGGCTTTGAGCAGGAATACTTCCTTTACAAGGACGGCCGGCCGCTCGGGTTCCCGGAAGAGGGCTATCCCGGCCCCCAGGGACCGTACTACACGGGCGTCGGCTACAAGAACGTCGGCTGCACGGCGCGGCAGATCGTCGAAGACCATATCGACGTCACGCACGACGCCGGCATCAACCTGGAAGGGATCAACGCCGAGGTCGCCAAGGGGCAGTGGGAATTCCAGATTTTCGGGAAGGGCGCGAAGAAGGCGTGCGACGACCTGTGGATGGCCCGCTACCTGATGTTCCGGGTGTGCGAGAAGTACGGCGTCGACTTCGAGCTGCACTGCAAACCGATCCGTGGCGACTGGAACGGCTCGGGTATGCACACCAACTTTTCGACGAAATACCTGCGCGAACAGGGAGGGAAGGCGTACTTCGAGAAGCTGATGGCGGCGATGGACAAGTACAAGGACGAGCACATCGCCGCGTACGGCCCGGACAACCATCTCCGGCTGACGGGTCTGCATGAAACGCAGTCGATCGACAAGTTCAATTACGGTGTCGCGAACCGCGGCGCGTCGGTGCGCATCCCGCACAGTTTCGTGGCGAACGACGCCTATCGCGGATATCTGGAGGACCGGCGGCCGAATTCGCAGGCCGACCCGTACAAGGTCGTCTCCAGGCTGCTGAAGACGATTCGTTCGGTCGGGTAAGCATCACCGTTTGCCCGGTGTAAATCGCGTGTTGACACTCGCGCACGCCGCTCCCCACAGGGGCGGCGTGTCTCTTTGGGACGATCGACGGCACCACCCGTGAGACGCCTCAATCCCGCAGATACCGGGGGCTGATCGGCCGCACCATCTCCCACGCCTCTTCGCACGCCGCGAGCAGCGGCTCCGAACAGGGGCCGTCGTCGGCCGCATCGAGGTTCGCCTGCAGTTGTGCGACGCTCGATGCCCCGAGAATGACGCAGTCGATCGGCGTGTGGTGCAGCAGCCACCCCAGCGACACGCTGATCAGCGATCGACCTTCCCGGTCTGCGATTGTCTTGAGGTGCGCGACGGCCTCGAAGTTCTGCCGGTGCCAGTAGCGGTTTTGATACATCGTGTTGCCGTCGAACCGCGTCCCCGCGGCTGGAGGCCGTTGGGCGGCATGTTTGCCCGTGAGCAGTCCCCCCGCGAGCGGGTTGTAGATCACCGTCGCCAGCCCCAGCGCGCGGCACATCGGCAGGAACTCCGGTTCGATCCCGCGCGCCAGCAGGTTGTACATCGGTTGCGTCACCTGCACCGGTGCGAGTCCGTTCGCTTCGGCCAGCCAGCGCATCCGGCACGTCTGCCACGCTGAATAGTTCGACGCCCCCACGACGCGGGCCTTCCCCTGCCGCACGACTTCGTCCATCGCCGCCACGGTTTCGTCGAGCGGCGTGCCGCGGTCCGGCAGGTGCTGGTAATACAGGTCGACGTAGTCCATGTTGAGCCGGCGCAGACTGGCGTCGATCTGCTTGAGGATCGCGCCGCGCGACAGTCCCGCGTCGTCCGGCCCGTCCCCCATCCTGTTGCCGACTTTCGTCGCCAGTACGAACTCGTCGCGCCGCCCCGCCAGCAGCCGGCCGAGGATCGCCTCCGACTCGCCGTCGACGTACATGTTGGCCGTATCGATGAAGTTGATCCCGCGCTCCAGGCACAGGTCAATCATCGACGCCGCGGTCCGCTCGTCGACCTGCTTGCCGAACGTCATGGTCCCCAGCACGAGCCGGTGGACCGGGGGCAGTTTCTCCGCAATCTTGCAAAGCTGCATCTTTCCTCCTCGTGCTATTGTGGTCCGCCGTCGCCGGCAACCGTGAGCGTGGCCCTGCGCACCGAAAACTGGTCGTTTCCGGAGAAGACCAGATTCACCGTACGGCCGTCATCGCTCATCCATTTCGTCGGCAGCGAACTCGTTTCACCCGGTCCGACGTCCCAGGCGTTGGTGAAGAACACCGTCGTCCACGGTCCCCACGGCTCCGGCGCGTCGTAAATGCCGAAGCCCCCCTGAAACCGCGGCCCGCGTTGATCCGTGCTCTCGGGCAGCACCTGGCACCACAAATAGCGCTTCAATCCCGCGTTGTACGTGATGCCGGAGCGGTAGCAGCGCCCGGGATGCGAAAAGACCGCGCCGCGCTCGCCGATGTCGACGCTCCAGCCCGGTCGTCCCGTCGCATCCAGTACCGTAAAGAATTCATAGCTTGTCCGGTCCCGGATCCGATCGGAACGCACCCGCGCCAGCACCATTCGATCAGCAGCAACGTACGCGCTGTCGCTGTCGGGCGAATAAACGTAGACATATTCATCTCTTGCGCCGGCGTAGTTCTGGCCGAAGTTCAGAAACGTCGGGCAGCCGAAACTCGTAGTGCATTTCCAGTCGGCCCAGGTCCAGGATTTTCCGTGATCGCCTGACCACGTGAGTTGAGCGTTGCCGGCATTGCGCACCCAGAGGTACAGGACGCCATCGACCATCAAGAGGCCGCTCGCCTTACGGCCTTGCGCTCCGTCTCCGAGGAGTTCCATATCCGGCGAGCGCACGTTGAAACCAACATAGCTGTCCGGGCCGCCGGTGATCCGCGCCAGGCCCAGGCTGAGCTTGCGTTCGACGAATGGTTCAAACCCGTTCCCGTCACCGTACGCGCCGTACAGGTCGCCGTCGTCCGCCCAGGTGAGCGGCCAGTTGTCGCTCCCCCGGGCTGCGCGGACGATGGCGTTCGGTGGCGCCCATTCGATTCCTGTGATGATGGGACTGGGACGATAGGGGGGAGGCGGGTCTGTCGTCAGTGGTCCGTTGTCCGTAGTGTGTTTCGCGGAGTCTGCGCCAATGGACGATGGACCTCGGACCACGGACCCACCCACGACGATCGGCCCCAGTAACGGCTTGAGCACGTCCTAATTATCGACGCCCTTCGCGCGTGGCCACGATTTGCCGCCCGCGCCTCCGCGAACGACCACCAGATCGAGCGAGGGGACCACGATCATCAGGCTGTCGTACAGCCCCCACGCCCAGTACGCATCGCGCGGCGCCCCCTCCAGTGCGCCGTCGGCGTTGTTCCACCAGAGCAGCCCGTAATGGTCCGAGGCGTTGCCGTGCGCATCCCCCTTCCACTCCGGCAAACCGACGACCTCTTTTGCCGGGCGCGTGGCGGTCTCCACAAATTCGGGAGTCAGGATCTGCTCGTCCTTCCATCGCCCCTTGCGCAGGTACAGGTAGCCGATGCGGGAGAGCGCTTCGACGTTGGCGTGAATGCCGGCTCCAAACTCGCGACGGGGAATGCCGTCGATCTCGTGTGGCCGATACTGGTTCCGCCGCCAGTGCAGGTCGTCGCGCGTAATGCCGACCGGCGTGAAGACCCGCTCGAACATCACTTCCTCCAGGTCCCGCCCGTACTGGAGCGTGATGCACTCGGCGAGCCAGTTCGGTCCGCCGTCGCTGTAGTGCCATTGCGTGCCGGGCCGGAACAGCAGCGGTTCGTATCCGCCCGGCTTTTCGAACCCGGCCGTCTGCGTCGCGAGTTGCCGGATCGTGATCTCGTCCAGCCAGCCGGTTTGCAAGTTGCTCTCCGGCGGGACGCCGAGCGACGGGTGATATCGCCGGGCGGGGGCGTCCAGGTCGATCTTGCCGTCCTTGACGGCGACACCCAGCAGCGTCGCGCCAAACGACTTGGTGGCCGACTTGATGTCATACTTCTGCTGCTGGTCGCCCCAGCGCAACACAACCTTGCCGTACCGTACGATCATGCCTGAGCCGCCGGCGGAGAGGGCGTAATCCTGCGCGTCGGCGAGTCTGGCCGCGTCGAGTCCCGCATCGGCCGGGTCGGCAGCGGGCCAGGCCGGCGAAGGCCAGACTTCGGTCGGCTCCGCGCCGCGCGCAACCAACGTGGCGAGGACGACAACGGCGGCCAGTCCCCGGCACAGCATCAGGGACCGCGGGGGGGGTGTCGGATCGCGCATCGCAGGGGTGCTCCATTGGTCGACCGTCATCATACCGCAGGCCGGACCTTGATTCGCGTGCCGCCGCGGCCGTAGCCGCACGCCGGGTCGCCGCGATATGATCTGGTCCCAAAGGACCGTCTCCCATGATCTGCATCAGCGTCACCCCCACGTCGCGAAAGCTCGCTAAAGTCGACCTGTTGAACGCCGCCCGGCAGGGGGACATCGTCGAGCTGTGCCTCGACCACCTGGCGAAAGAGCCGGACATCAAGGACCTGCTCTCGGCCACCAACAAGCCGATCATCATCTCCTGCCGCCGCAAGCAGGACGGCGGCGCCTGGGAGGGGACGGAAGACGAGCGCCTGCTCCTGCTGCGGCAGGCGATCGTCGCGGGACCGGCCTACGTGGAACTCGACCTCGACATCGCCCCCAAAGTGCCGCGGTTCGGCAAGACGCAGCGGATCATCAGCTTCGTGCGGATGGACCGCCCGGAGCACGACATTGATTCGATCTTCGAAGACGCCGTGCAGCAACAGGCGGACGTCGTCAAGTTCACCTGGCCGACGCCGACGCTCGACGATGCCTGGCCGCTGCTGGTCGCAGTAACGCAGAAACGCCGCCTGCCGATCGTCGGACTCGGACTGGGGCGCGCCGACCTGACGTTTTCCCTGCTCGGCCTGAGGCACGGCTCCCCGTGGATCTATGCGGCGCTCGAAAAGGGAATGGAGTCATTCCCTGGCCAGGCGACGGTCTTTGAACTGGACGGGATCTATCACCAGCGTGAGATCGACAAGAAGACGGTGTTCATCGCCATCGCCGGTTTCGGCGACAGTCAGACGGCGACCACGCGGATCTTCAATGCGGCGTTCAGGCAACAGGGCATGAACGTCCGCTGCCTGCCGATCGAGGTGGGCGAAATCAAGCAGCTTCGCAAGATGCTGGACGCTCTGAAGATTCGCGCCGTCATCTGCGGCCGGGCCGCGGCAAAGCTCGCGGCGCTCGTCGAGGAACAGGACGAGCGGGACGCGCAGAGCGGCTGGGCCGACCTGCTCCTCAAGAAGACCGACGACAAGTGGCACGGTTCGAACTCGGTCCGCCGCGCCGGAATGGCGGCGCTGGAAGCGCAGCTCGGCCTGCAGCCCGGCAGCGAATCGTCCCTGGAGCGGCTGAACGTGCTCGTGCTCGGCACCGGCGGCGCAGCGCCGGCGTTCATCCAGGGCTGCGTCCGGCGGAAGGGGCTGGTCAGCATTTGCGGTCCCAACGACAAGGAATCGCAGAAACTGGCCGCAGCCCTCAACTGCCGGTTTGTTCCGTTCCAGAACGTGTACAACACGCTGGCCGACGTGGTGGTCATCGCAGACGCCGCGCTTCAGGCCGGGACCTTGCACGGCAGCCTCAACCCGGCGCTGCTCAAGCCCGGCATGACGGTGCTCGACGTCAGCGATCCGCCAACGGAACATCCGCTGTTCGCAGAAGCGCGGCTGCGCGGCTGCAAGCTGGTCGAGCCGGCGGCGGTGTACGCGGCGCAGATCGGGGCGCAATTCAAGGCGATCAGCGGGAAGGAGTTGCCCGCGGAGGCGGTTCAGACCGCGCTCGGCATCGAGCGCTGACCCGAATGGCGCTGAAAACGAGCGGGCTTGCCTGATACAATGCTGGCGAGCGATTGTTGCCAACGCCAGCATACCCGAGTTCGTCGCCTGCGCGCATGGGCGTCGCTCTGAGTTTGAGGACCAAGGCAATGACAACGGCCAAAAAGGCGGGCAGATTGCTGGACCCGAAGACCCTCAACCTGCCGAGCAGCCCAACGGTCGTCAGGATTGAGGTCGAGGATTATGTTGACTCAGGGGGCGACGACGCGCTGCGCGTCTACGTCATCATCCGCGACGGCACCCGGGACGAAGAATTGACCGGAGAGAGCGGCCTCCAGATGAAGCGTGCGATTCGCGAGCGTCTGCAGCAGCACGATGTCCCCTTATTCCCATACGTAATGTACAGGACCGAAAGTCAACGGCGCGACGAGCTGGCCGACCTGCGGGCCTGAACCGATGCACGACGACCTGCTCCAACAGGCGCAGCAACTGGCGACACTCGACCCGCGCCGGCCGCGGCAGGCGAACCTGCGTCGCGCCGTGTCCGCAGCGTACTACGCCCTGTTCCACTTCCTCGTCGAACAATCGTGTCGGAACGCGATCGGCGGACAACACGAGCGCGCTCCCTATCGGCACGTTCTGGGCCGCGCGTTCGTCCATGCGACGATGCGCGATGCTTGCAAGTCTTTCGCAGGCGGCACGTTGAGGGACGCCGTGAGGAAGGGGCTGCATCCAACGTTTTCTGTGCCTCCGAGTGTGTCGGACATCGCCACGAAGTACGTCGAATTGCAGGACATGCGACACCTGGCAGATTATGACCTCACCGAGAAGTTCAATCGCGAGAATGTGCTGACGCTCGTACTCGAAGCGGAGACTGCGATCGGCGCGTTTTCATCCGCCCCGGACTCAAACGAAAAGACGTTCTTCCTGGCCTGCTTGTGGGCCTGGGGCACGCTTGGCAGGCGATAGCCGGCATGGGGCCGTGATATGATGACATTCGTACCAGCGGCTTGATGCAGAACCCTGTAGAACGTCGTCGTACCCGCATCCACGCAATCCCGCCCGTGCACCCCGAAAAAATCTCCCTGCTCTGCTTCTTCGCCAGCTACGTCGTGGCGCTGGCGTTCGAAGCGGCGCAGCTCGTCAAAAAACTGGCCGCCTTCCGCTGGCTGGCGCTGGGGTTCGGGGTCGCCGGATTGTTCGCGCAGTCGGTGTATCTCGTCGTCCGCAGCCGCGCGGTGACGAACCTGCCGCCGCTCTTAAGCTCGACACACGACTGGCTGCTGGTCCTGTCGTGGCTGGCGGTGCTGTTGTATCTGTTCGTCCAGCTCATCGACCGCCGCGTGGCGCTGGGGATCTTTGTGCTGCCGGTCGTGGTAGCGCTGGTGGCGGTCTCGAAGTTCGTCAGCACGACGCCCGACCCGCGGCTCGTGCAGCAGCCGCTGCGGGGGCTGGGGATGTTCCACGCTTCGCTGCTCGTGATCGGCATGGCGGGCGTTGCCGTCGGGTTCGTCGTCAGCCTGATGTACCTTGTTCAACACCGGCGACTGAAACATAAGGCGGCCGAACTCCCCGGACTGCATCTGCTCAGCCTGGAAACGCTCAGCCGCATCAACTGGTGGTCCGTCATCCTGTCGGTCCCGCTCCTCACCGTCGGCATGGGGACCGGCGTGTGGCTGTCGATCCTGTCGGCCGAATCGGAGAACCCGGTGAGCCTGGCGCATTGGGACTTCATCGTCAGCGGCCTGTTGTGGCTCGGCATGACGGCCCTGTTCGTCTGGCTCGTCACCGTCCGCCGCCCCTCCGGCAAGCTCGTCGCGTGGCGCACCGCCTGGGCCTGCGGCTTCCTGTTCAGCACATGGCTCCTGCTGCAGCTCGTCAGCGGCGGCCACGGCACAGGATAAGCCGTCAGCTTTCAGCCGTCAGCGATCAGCAACAAAGGAAACGCACACAGCCATGTCCCTGACTCCTGACTCCTGACTCCTGACTCCTGACTCCTGATTCCTGGCTCCTTCCCTCAACCCTCCCCCCTCGACCCGCAACCCTCCCCGATGCACCTCCAGGTCGTCTACTGCAACCACCACACGGCGGACCTCGCGGTCCGGGAGCGGCTGGCGTTCCCCTCCGCCGACGTGGTGCAGCGCGCGTATGACGAACTGCGGCGGCGCTTCCCCCAGTCGGAACATGTCCTCGTTTCGACCTGCAATCGCATCGAGCTGTACACGGCCCAGGAGGAGACCGACCGGGCGCCGAGCCACCTGGAGTTGGCGCGGTTCTTCTCCGAGTTTCACGGCGTGCCGCTGGACGACTTCTTCGCCGACCTCCTGGAGCAGACCGGCGCACAGGCGGTGCGGCACCTGTTTGAAGTCGCCTCCAGCATCGACAGCATGGTGCTCGGCGAAAGCCAGATCGTCAGCCAGGTCAAGGAAGCGTACGAACTGGCGCGGCAGAGCAATGCCAACGGCCCGCTGACCAATTCGCTGTTTCAGCGAGCGCTCGCGGTGTCCGCCCGCATCCGCACGGAGACGAAACTCTCCGAAGGACGGGTGTCGATCGCCAGCGTGGCGGTCGGCGAGTTCGGCAAGAGCATCTTCGACCACTTCGGCGACAAGACGGTGCTCATCATCGGCGCGGGAGAGATGGCCGAGGAGACGCTGCGTTACCTCAAGGACGAAGGGGTCGGCCGGATCATCGTCTGCAACCGCAGCGCCGAGCGGGCCGATCGGCTGGCGCGTGAACTGGGGGGGGCGGTGCGGCCGTGGGACCAGCTTGACCAGTTTCTCGCGGAGGCCGACGTGATCGTCAGTACGACCGGCGCGACGCAGCAGATCGTCGACGCGGCGCGCTTCAAGAAGGCCCGCACCAGGTCAGGCGAAAAGCCGGTGTTCATCCTCGACCTCGGCGCGCCGCGCGACTTCGACCCGGCCGTGGCGGATATCGACGACGACGTGTTTCTCTACGACATCGACGACCTGGAGGCGACGTGCGAGCGGAACCGCCGGGCGCGGGCGACCGAGGTCGAAAAGGCGCACGCGATCCTCGACGAAGAGACGGCCCGCTTCCTGCACGACGTACACCACAAGGCGACCGGGCCGATCATCCAGCGCCTTCGCGAGCACTGGCACGAGATCAGCCGCGAGGAACTGGAGATCCTGTTCCGCAAGCTCCACCATCTGGAAGACCGCGATCGGCAGTCGATCGAGAAGACGATCGAGCGCATCGTCAACAAGCTCCTGCACCCGCCGCTGGAGACGCTGCGCGAAGAAGCGAAACAGGGGACGCCGCACGGGCTGCTGGAGGCGATCCGGCGGTTGTTTCACCTGGGGGAGTGAGTCGCCAGTGCAGTTGACCGAGTCAATCAACACATGACGTCTGACGCGATGAAATTCCATCTTTTTTCGGGTGCAGTCCTGTTCCTGCTGACGCCCGGTTGTGCCAAACGTGCGGAGGCACCGCCAGCGACTTCGCCGCTCGCGCCAGCAGCGGGTGTCAGAGTATCCGACGATCTCGCGGAAGCAAGACGTGGATTCGCGACGAGGCTCAAGAGTCGCGGACCCGCCCCTCAGCCGTACGAGGCAGCGTCCCCACCAGAAGGCGTCCACGAAATTACGTACTCTTCGGGTGATCTGGTGCTGAAGGCGTGGCTGTCCGACGACCCTGCCGATGGCGTGTCACATCCCGCGGTCGTCTATCTGCACGGGGGATGGTCCTTTGCACCGATCGATTGGGAGGATGCGGCGCCATTCATTGATGCGGGGTTTGTTCTGATGATGCCCATGCTCCGTGCGGAAAACGGGAATCCGGGAGACTACGAGGGATTCTACGGGGAAGTGGATGACGCAATTGCCGCCGGCGAATATGTCGCCAGATTGTCATACGTTGACCCGCAGAACGTCTTCGTCGCCGGACACAGCGTTGGCGCAGTGAACACCGTCCTCGCGGCAATGATGCCTTCGAACTTCAAAGCCGCTGCGGCGCTTGACGGCTACCTCGACATGGAGACATGGTCCGCGTACGAACATCCGAGCCGTGTCATATTTGAAACGTCGGACCCTCAGGAGATTCGCCTGCGGAACCCGATGGCGTTTGCAGAGAGTTTGCAAGTGCCGCTGATCCTGTTCGCAACGCCGGGTG
>CAZWGW010000158.1:9849-11926 GCA_964633565.1 uncultured Planctomycetaceae bacterium | reverse complement strand
TTCCGCGAACCCTCGGGGACCCTCGCGCGACGGTCGCAGTGAGCAAGATGACCAAGGCGCCAAGATTTGGCACCACATCGGTCGCGAATCTTGCCGGACTCTTGCGGTGCCGTGGGGGGGATGAGACGGAGAGATTGAGCGATGGAGGGAGGCGATTCTGGAAAGCGGAACTTGGATTGCGTAAAGTCGCATTGCCTGATTCTTCGGCTTGGGACTCGTCGTTCGCAGTGCGCTGCGCATCGGCTGCCTACCATACGGGGGTACGTGCGCGCTTTTGTGCTGGTTTTGGGGCGGCTGATTGACTCACGTAATTAGGTACACTTTTGAATACTACACGATGCGCGCGCCGGAAGTTGGTGGGCGGGGCGGGGATGGGGCGCTCACGCGGGAATTTCTGGAAAATTGGCGGATTTTCTGGCGTGCGGCGCCCAAGGTATACACTTTTCTTGGGTCGCGCTCGGCGCTGCCCAACACAAAGGATTCATTGTTCGCTCATGATGAAGGGGCGTCGCACGTGATTCTCGCCGGTCGTTCCATTGCGATCCAGTCCGACGCCTGCGACAGTGTGGCCGCGGCCCTCGAATCGACATCCAGAACAGTTGCCTGAGGAGGAATCGGAGATGCCCGGGACCCGGAACGGACGAAGTTTATTGGCGGTCATTGGCGTTGCTGCCGTGTTCATTGCGTGCCTGCTGCAGACGGACCGGCGGCCGGCGGCGCAGGCCGACGATGCGGCCAATACCAATGCCGCGGTTGAGCCGGTCGAGAAGGACATGCACGAGTTCATGGAATACGTCTTTGAGCCGACTTTCAAGCGGCTGAAGCCCGCGATGGCAAGCCAGCCTGCGGACAACGCGGGCTGGAAAATCATCAAGGCGGATGGCCTGATCCTCGCAGAAGGGGGCAACCTGCTGCTCGCGCGGCAGCCGGAGGAGCACGCGGACGCCTGGGTGCAGCTCGCGACCACGGTCCGCAAGCATGGGGGCGAAGTGTATGCGGCCGGCAAAAAGAAAGACTTTGCTGCCGCCAGAACGGCCTACACCGCCATGATTGAGAGCTGCAACACGTGCCACAAGAAGTTTGCCGACGGAGAGCACCAGCTGGAGCCTTAGGCCGATGTCTGTTCGCCCGTCGCGGTCATGCCTTTTGCTCCTGGGCGTCGCGTTCGTCCTGTGCGGCCGCTTGTCGGTCGCGGAGGACGACCCCGCGTACCATCACACCGGACCGCTGGCGGGATCTTTGAAGTCCGCCGACCCGCTGCCGATTTACGATCCCGATCCGCAGCACCTGTGGAACCGGCTGATTGCCGCGCTGTACATCCGGCCGAGCAACCTCCCCGACGCGGGGGGTGGACCGCCGGTCGCGCGGATCGAGGGGGGAGACACGATCGACTTCCTCGGCTGGGCCGGGACGACGTACTGGGACGAACCGGCTGTCGTCGAGCGCGTGCGCGCGCTGCTGGATGAATTTGAAACGGCCCACGGCGCCGCTCTGATCGACGACCCGCTGCGTCGCGCGGTCCTGCTGCGCGATCTGTGGGCGGCATTCGATTTTCTGGTCGGCCAGAATATCCGTCGTGCCGGATCGCTCGATGTCCGCCGGGAACGTGACGCGCTCTGCGGCAGTCTCGCCCGGATCATTGAGGCGCTCGCTCTGCCACGCGCGGCGATCGATGCCCTGCCGGACAATTACGCGGCCGCCCTCGCGTCCGGCGGGTTTGTCACCGACGGCCACGTCGACCCGCGACACGACTCTCTGCCGGTCGGCCTGTTCACCCGTCCGGACGAATGGGTCGAGATCGACTTCTTTCGGCCCAATGTGCACGAGGACCTCTCCGACCGCCGCATCACGCTGCACACGCGCTCCTACCGCGGCCGGTCGTATTTCCGCATCTTCTACCGTTTCCCCGAGGGTCGGCCGCAATTGGACTCGTACTTCAGGCAGCTCGACCTGGTCGGCGTCGACTGGCGGCAGGCGGCCCAGGACGGGTTCATTCTGTTGAAGCCGGATGCGCCCCAGATCCCGGTGGGGACGGAGGTCGCATTGATTCAGTTGATGATGACGCTCGATGAGCAGC
>CAZWGW010000158.1:0-9839 GCA_964633565.1 uncultured Planctomycetaceae bacterium | reverse complement strand
TGGAGTCGGTCCGGCTGCGCAACTACCTGAGCACTGATGGTTCCAACGTGGGGGGCACCAACACGGGGCTCGGAATGAACGTGCTGGAGTACACGCTCAAGCGCCGACTGCTGTTTGACGGCCTGCGCGCGGGGGGACTGGCGCGCGAGGACGAGAACGCGCCGATCTATCGCGTCATTTTCCAGGGGGACGAGGAGCCGGACTGGGGACACGACCGCCGCAAGGTGCTGTTCCAGCAATGCGTCGATTGCCACATGTCGCCCAATATTGATCGCAAGGGGGTGCACAGCCTGGTGTCGATCGTGCACATGGGGGGCTTCGACGCGGGCGCACAGCCCGGGATTGCCGTCCCCCTGGCAGCCGGTACGGCCGACGTGCGCGGGCCACGGGCGGCGCGGTGGAAGTCGAGCCACGAAACCTACCGGCGGCTGCTGGAATACCTGGGGCGGTGATGTGAATTGTCCGCTGCCAAATGTTGATTGCGCTTTCGCTGCGGCGGGTCGTGTGCGACGGCCGGCCGCCGTGGTGCTGGCCTTCTGTCTGGCCTCTCCGGTGGCGCTGGCGGCTGATCCGCCGCCGAACGGGGCGCCGGTCGACGGCGTGCCGCCGACTGAGGCGCTGTCCGAAATGGACGCACAGACGTGGTCGCTGATTCGCGCGTCAACGGCCGACCTGACCCGGGAACAGGTCGCGTCCCTGTTCGCTGCGGACGAGGGGCTGCGCGCGCGGCGCGACCTGCAAGGCCGCACACTCCAGGCGGCGCTGCTCGAGACGCTGGCGGTCCACGGCGGTACGGCGGGCGTGGAGTATGTCCGCAGTGTGTTTGAATCGGACGTGGAACGGCGCGAACCGGCGTCGTTCGCGCTCAGCCGTTTCGCTCTCACGCAGCGGAGGCTCCCGGCGGACTGGCAGTACCTGGTCCGCTCGCTCACGGTGGTCGAAGGGGCCTCTGCGCGGAGCGTGCTGCAGGCGCTGTCCCGATTTCGCGAACGGGCCACGAAGCCGGTCTGGGTCCGCCAGGTGATCCTGATCGGTCTCCGACAGGACGACGAGGGAGCGCGTGAGGCGTTGAACCTGCTCGCGCACTGGACCGGCGCTTCCATATCCGTGGACGCCGACCAGGCGCGGGAGGCGCTCGCGGCGTGGCAGACGTGGTTCCGCAACAGGTACCCGCGCGAAGGCGAGCCGACGTGGCCGGTCGAACCACCAGGCACGCCGTGGACGTGGTCCGAACTGTGGCCCATTGTAGATCAGGCCGATCTGGCTGCGCAGGACCGTGGGCGGGGCGCGGAGGTCTTCGAGCGCGCCCGGTGCGCCAAATGCCACCGGATGGGCAGCCGCGGAGAACAACTGGGCCCGGAGCTGACGCGGATCACAGCACGGCTGCAGCGGAAACAGGTGCTGGAGGGGATCCTCTTTCCGTCCCTGCATCCCAATGAAGAATACCCGTGCGCATCCGTCGTGCTCAAGGATGGCCGGGTGTTGACCGGGACGGTGATCGCCTCGGGTCCGGACGCGGTGATCGTGGGAGATTACAGCGGGGCCAGGTTACTGATCGACAAATCCGAAATTGAAGAGTCTTCGGCGAATGCCCGGTCCGGGATGCCGGCGGGGCTGGTCGACAACCTGACGCAGGAGGAGATTCTCGACTTGTTGGCGTTCCTGCTGGCCGGGCCGTGACGCACCTGGCGGCCTTCGGCATGAGCCGGGCATGCACACCTGTGCCGACCCGCACGTTCTGTGCGACAACGGCCACTGGTGGTGTGCAGCGGAAGTGCCGCGGGAGAGGCCAAGCCAGACCTGTCACGCGTTCAGCGACTCCGGCCACAGAGACAGTGGCCCCGGCGATGGCGGGTCGGCCCCGCAGCGCTTCGGACTCACTGAGGCCGGCGACAGTCCGTATGACATTTCATCAGCAATTGCAGTGCACTCGGCATACGCTTTGCCCCTCTGGTATCCACCGGGACATCCAACAGGAGACATGGGATGAATACCACATCAAAACTGATCGTCGCCTTAGCACTCGGCGGTGTGCTGTTTGTGTTCTTCAGTGTTCGTCCCACGGTGCGAGGCGTGGAGGGTGCGCCACCGGACGCCAGGTCGGAACCGGAGCAGAAGCCGGACGAAGGCCGCAAGGACATTCCGCTCAAGGAATTCATGCGGGCGAAGCTGCAATCGTCGAACAAGGTCCTGGAAGGGCTCGTCACCGACGACCCCGCTCTGGTCAAGGAAGGGGCGGAGGCGCTGCACACGATGAGCAACACCGAACGCTGGCGCGTTTCCAACGACGCAATGTACCGGCAGTTCAGCGGTGAGTTCCGGCGGATTACGGAGCAACTTGTCGACGCGGCCGACAAGAAGAACATGGACCAGGCCGCGCTGCGGTGGGTGGACGCCACGATGCGCTGCATCGAGTGTCACCGCTACGTGCGCGGCATCATGATTGCCGATACGCCCGCAGTGAACTGATTCGGCCGCCGGGGACTCCGCCATGCGGGGGATGCTGCTGGAGCAGAGCGCCGACATCCACGAGTCGCCGCTGGTCCTCCGTGATCTTCCGATCCCGGAACCGCGGCCGGGAGAAGCGCGGCTGCGCGTGAGGTGCTGCGCCATCTGCCGCACCGATCTGCACGTGATCGAGCAGGACCTGCCTCCGGCGAGGCGGCCGGTGATTCCGGGACACCAGGTCGTCGGCATCGTCGATCAACTCGGTGCGGGCTGCCGGCAGCTCTCACTGGGCCAGCGGATCGGAGTGGCCTGGCTGCGGCACACGTGCGGTGCATGCCAGTTCTGCCGCGCCGGGCGGGAGAACCTGTGCGAGCAGTCCCGGTTCACCGGGTATCACGAGGACGGTGGGTTTGCGGACTATGCGGTTGTGCCGGAGGAATTCGCGTACCCGATCCCGGACGCGTTCAGCGATCACGATGCAGCGCCGTTGCTGTGTGCGGGGATCATCGGCTATCGCGCGCTGGCCCGCAGCCAGTTGCCCGCCGGCGGGCGTCTCGGAATCTACGGTTTCGGATCGAGCGCGCATGTCGTGATCCAGATTGCCTTGAGCCGTGGGTGCGACGTTCATGTCGTCACGCGGGGCGCGCAGCATCGTGACCTGGCGCGACGGATGGGGGCGACGTGGGTCGGCGAACGTGCGGAGGAGATGCCGGTGAAGGTCGACAGCGCCATCATTTTCGCGCCGGCCGGCGAACTGGTGCCCGCAGCGCTCTCGAAACTCGAAAAGGGGGGCACGCTGGCGCTCGCCGGAATCCATCTGACCGACATTCCGTCCCTGAACTACGAGCAGTCGCTGTTCTACGAGCGAAACGTCCATTCGGTCACGGCCAACACGCGTGAAGACGGGCGCGGACTGCTGGCCGAGGCGGCGCGCATTCCCATTCGCCCCCACGTGACGATGTACCCGCTCGCCGATGCGAACCGCGCGCTGCAGGACCTGAAAGACGACCGGATCAGCGGTACGGGGGTCCTGCTGGTCGAGGGCTGATTACCGTTGTGCGGCGCAAGGGACGGCGCAGTTGCTCCGCTTTGCATCTTGACGCTCCCGGCCCGGTCCGGGTAAGAAGTCGTTCCACTTCCCCGTCGCGTTTCCATTCCTCCCGTTCCGTTCCCGCCGGAGACTGCGCGCGTGCGGTTCTCCCGAATCACCGCCTGGCTACTGCTGGCCGCGTGCGCCACGTCACAACCTGCTGTGGCGCAACGCATTGATGCGGGGACGCGCGATCCGTTTCTGGACGATTCTGGCGCCCATCCGTTCCCACCGCAGCCGACGTTCGAACAGGATGTCGTCAACTCGAACGGACCCGGGCGACATTCCCCGCCGGCGTGGAAACAACCGGCAGAATCTGCCGATCGGATTGATCGGCGGGAGGCGCAGACAGTCTCCACGACGAACCCGAATCTCTTCACGGACGGTGAACAGGGTGAGGGGGATTGGGAGTCCGGGGACCAGGCATTTCCGCCCGGCACACAGCCGACGCAGTATCCGCTGGACGACGAAGCCTATCGCGGCATGCCCGACGCCTATCCGGGGAATGAGCAACAACCCTCCTGGGCGCCGCCGATTATCGGCGGCCCCGACTCCGCACTGGAGTGCGACGGCGCCGATTGTGAACCGGGAGTGATCGGCTGGAAATCGCGGAAGCTGTCGCTGACGGACGTCTTCGGCAGCAGCAATTCGCTCAGTATTGCCAGCTTCGACATTCGCGGGACGCTGGAGTTTCCCCACTGGCCCGGCGTGTTCGTGACTCCGCAGTTCGGCTGGCACCTCCTGTCGGGACCGCGGACGACCGACCTCCCGCCGCGACTTTACGACGCATCGCTCGAACTGTCGTTGTGGCGGCCGGTGGGCGAAGCCTGGATGCTGCAGTTCTCGCTGGCGCCCAGTATCTTCACCGACGGCAATAATACGACGTCCGACGCACTGCGGATCATCGGCCGGTTCATGGCGTATTACACCATGTCCCCCACCTGCCAGCTCGTGGGCGGTTTCGTCTATCTCGACCGTCAGGACGTGCCGGCCCTGCCTGCGGCGGGCGTCGTCTACACGCCCCGTGAGGACCTGCGCTACGAACTGCTGTTCCCCAAGCCGCGGATCGCCTGGCGGCAGTACGACACGGCGGACTGGCAGCAGTGGGTGTATGTGACGGGCGAGCTGGGCGGTCAGTCGTGGGCCGTGGAGCGCACCAGCGGCGCGGATGACATCGCCACCTATCGCGATCTGCGGTTCGTGCTGGGCGTCGAACGGAAACTCACCGACGGCGCCACATGGTACGCGGAAGGGGGCTACGTGTTTGCCCGCGAACTGGAATTCGAGTCGAACATCGGAAACCGGTCGCTGACGGATACGGCGTTTCTACGCGTCGGGGCGTCGTTCTGACTGGGAAGTCGCGCCACAAACACTCTCCCCTGCAGGTCGCGGCTCAATGCAGGCGCACGTTTCCTGGAGTGCATCCGACACGTCATGGGCTGAACAGTTCGGTGCCGGGCTCCCATGCATGAATCAATCGACGGAACGGCGCATCGTCGATCGTGCGCGTCTGGAAGTCCCTCAGATACTCCTGGTGCAGGGGCGTGTCGGGATAACTCTCGGAAGCGGGATATGGATAGCTGCTCATTGCCGCGAACGGCAGCGGCTCGACGGTCTGTCCCAGCACCGTATTGAGGTCGGCATCCTTGTCCCAGCCGACATTGTGCAGGATGAAATCCCGCTTCCAGCCGGGCGGCAACTCCCCCGCAGGCACATTGAATTCGACGGTCAATTCATCGCCGCCGGCGAGGATCGCCATCCGGTCGTCGGCCGACGTGACGAGTTCGGTGACGTCGCCGTAACGCGTAAAACTCCCACCCATCGGCGCCCAGGCCGGTTCCGTACGGATCTGGTCGTAATCAAAGTTCGGCGGCGCATGGTGCGGCTGCGGAACGCGTCTGGAGAATCCGCGGAAGTGCAGATCGGCCGCCACGGGCGCAAGCGGCGTCAGCGTGTATTCTCCCGGCTGTTCTCCCGAGGTGCAGAAGATTTCGTCCCAGTAGATTTCCATACTGGTGTCGATCCGCACGCGATGGTCGTCGCACAGGAACTTGCCGGCGAGGTCGACGACGATCGTCTTCGTCTTGCCGCCGGGGAAGCCCATGTAGGGGATGACCTTCTGCCAGACTCCGTTTGCATCCGGCACCGAGAGCGACGGGGGTTGCGGGCCGGGAAGGAAAGGGTTTTCCGCCAGCGCGACGTTGATCGATGTGTCCGTCGGGAACAGCCAGCCGGTAAGGAACAACTTCACGCGGGCAGGGTTGGCGAGCGGCCCCAGGTCCAGTTCGAGCGTCGAGTCGTCGGTGTAGCCCTGCATCCGGCGCCGTTCGAAGGGTCGGGCGAAGTTCCCGTCCCGTGCGATCAGTTGCGGGAGAAGGTCGCGGCCGGCCTGATTGATGGCGCTGAGCGGTCGGCCGCGGCGCCGGGCCGTGTGAATCTGAAACGCGCTGATTTCCGGCGGGCCGACCTTTTCGTTGGTGTAGACCTCGACGTCGTCGGGGTGGTCGACGGCGATCAGCTCCATCTGATCGAGATAGTCGGCTTCCCAGAGTTCGCAGGTCATCTGCAGAACGTATCGTTCGTCCTTCGGGCGCAACGACTCGCCCGGAATGAGGAGGTACTCCCAGTTGCGCGAGGGGACAAATCCTCCCTGGGCCGACAGCAGGCCCAGCGGAGCAGCCCAGCAGAGGTCCGTAACGAACACGAACCGCTCGCCGTTCCAGGTGTACAGGAACGGGCAGGACCCCTTCGGCGTTTCGACTTCAAAGACGTGCTGGCGTTGCTCCGGCTGCATGATGTTCTGCGGAAAACCGTTCGTGAAATTCACGCGGACGACGTCGGCGCGCGGCATGCCCCCCAGTCCGAAGTGCGTCACCTGGCCGCGTACGGACTGCGCCTGATAGCGTGCGCCGGACTTCAGCTCGAGCCCGCTCCCGACGCCATAATGATTGACGCGTCGCGTTTGCGTATTTTCCTTCTCATGGTAAACCATGCTTGCCAGGGTGATTTCGAGCCACCCGTTGGCGTTGCCCCCTGCGTTGGACCAGAGCCGGACACCGGATCTGCCAGCGACCAGCAGATCGACGTCTCCGTCGGCATCCAGGTCACCCGGGACGCAGGCGACGATGGGGAGCGTGGCGGACACGTCCGGCGCCAGCGCCGCCTGCGGCTGGAATGCGCCGTTTCCGGTCCCGCGGGCAATTGTGAACTGGTCGCGGTTCCACGCCAGCAGATCGTTCGCGCCGTCGTTGTCAAAATCCCAATAGTCAATTCTGTCGGCGGGAACTTCCAGCGCGACGGCGCTATGGATGACATTGACGCGCCCCGCAATCGTCGTCCGTGTGGTCACAGCGCGGACGCCATGCGCGGCGCCGATGAGCAGGTCCCAGGAAACGTTGCCGTCCAGTTCAACCGCTGCGAGCGAACTCGCAGCGGTTGCGCCGATCCCTTCGATATTGTGCCACCGAAAATTCAGATGCCGCAGGCGCTCGAAGACACCCACCGTGCCGTCGGACTTCGCCACCAGGAGATCGAGGTCGACATCGCGGTCCCAGTCGATGGGGAACACAGCCACAACGTCCGCACCGGCTTCGGCGAATCGCGTGCGAGGCGTCACATCCTGGAACTGAAAACGGTCCCGGTTCGACCACATGGTGAGGCCTGACTCCGTCCCGAACACCAGGTCGAGGTCGCCATCGAGGTTCAGGTCCGCGGCGACGGCGAAGTGGACGGCGGCGATGGGAGGCGGCATCGGCCCCGGGAGGGGCTCGTCGGAATTCGCTTGTTTCGGCGGCGCTGGCGGAACGAAGGAACGGCGGTCCGTCGCCTTATCCCACGAGTTTTCGAAGATGAGGACCCCCGCATCGCCGTACACGACGAGATCGGGATCGGCCGCAAAACATTCCAACTTCGTCTGCTCCTTTCCGGGAACGGCGGCTGCCCCGGGGTTGCCTGCTGCACCTCGCGCGGTGGGCGCCACAGGCGGGTGCGGTGAATTCACGACGTCGTCGTCGAGATCGACCAGGAGACAGTGATCGAAGCCGGCGGGAATGTCGGCGGACGTGAGCATTGCCCACGCGTTGTCGCCGGACAACTTCCAGACTTCAAATCTCTGTTCGCGAAGCAGCCAGACGTCCAGCCGGCTGTCCAGATCCACGTCCGCCAGGCCAGCGTCCAGTATGACTCCGGCGTCCTCGGTGATCTGGCCGGGAAAGAGCTGCAGTGCGACAGGGACCTCCGCCGCAGGCGAGTCAGTCTGCGGCGCATGCGCGGCGAACGCCGGGCCGAATTCATCGGCGATGAAGTCCAGCACATGGAGATTGACCTGGTAGTCATAGTCGGTCCTCGACGACTCAGTACCCTTGATCAGATTCGTCGCGCGCCGGCAATTGTACAGGACCTGTCGCCAGTCCTCGGCCTGGAGTGCCGCTGTCGCGTCATCAAGGCACTTCAGCGGCTTGTCCTGTGAGGGCAGGAGTTGAGAATCGAGATACTCGATTTCCGAACGCATGGCCGCCAGCGTTTGAGCCAGTGCCGGGTCTTTGTTCTCCGCCTGCTCGACCACCCAGAAGTTCCAGATAAACAGATTTCCGGGAGCGGCCGCGTAGGCACGGCGCAGGCCCTCGATGCCGAGTTGCTTCGTTTCTGGCGAAGACTGGTTGGGCTCCGACTCGTGAAATGCCGCGAAATACAGTCCGGCGGCAAACTGCTGAAATTCGGGGTCCCGGACGGCGGCCTCGCCGGCCGCCATCATCTCGTGCGCGGCCGTATCGGGGTCCTGCCGCTTGCTCGCGAGTTTTCCGCGCAGGAAATGCAGTGCGGTCGAATCCGGTTCCCGGCGGCCAAGTTCGTCGAGCGTGGCATCCGCCTCGGCGAATGCGGCGTCGATGTCGTCGATCGTGCGCACGGTCGAGTTCGGGTCCAGCTCCTTTTCGATTCGCAAAACGCGCGCAATTGCCAGATTGCGCCAGCCCAGGGCCTCGCCAGGGAGTCTCTGCGTGATTTTTTCGAACACGGCAATGGCCCGAGCCAGTTCGTGGTTTTCAAGGCGCCCCAGTCCCTCATTCCGCAGTTCGAGCAGTTGTCGCGACTCCTCTGCCGACAATGACGCCGGCTGGCTGCCGCCATCGCCTCCTGGTCCGGCCGGTTCGACTTCCTGCGGCGGTTGCATCGCATACCACACGCCGATCCCGATCACGATCAACGCCAACAGCGCCAGCAGTGCCTTCTTCATGGAACCGCACCATTGTTGAATCAGGGAGGGATGATTACCGTGAATAAACCGGCGGCCGGCGAATGAGGGAACTGCCGCGACCGCCGGGCGCATCTTATCCATTTCAATCATTCCCGTGCAGTTTCCGCGTCTCCAGGAGCAACCGTCATGCAACAGGCCACACATGTCCGGCGTCTGGTGAACCTGCTCGACCCATCCGCCAACGTGATCCTGAATATGTCCGTCGAAGAGGCGATCGACGCGGTCGGCTCAGGCGACGCCGATCGGGTCCGCGCGATTGATGGGCAATTCGCACTCCTGCACCAGCAGGGACACATCGTGCGCATGGCGCGTTCCCTCGGGCGGCCGATGCGGTATTTCCTTGCCAAGCAGATCGACGGTCCGTGTCTGATCGTTGCCGAGCGGATCGAGGAGATTGCCGATTTTCTCCGATCGGAAGGGCTGGCGGACCAGTTCCATCCGTCCTACACGCGGATGGTGCCGGCGCATTACGTCGTCGAGATCGCGCTCGTCGGCTGCCCGGACCCGAACCCGAAATACACCCGCTACTTCACGCCCGAACGGAACCGACTGCCGGTCGACCTGGATGAAATCGGCGCTGCCTACATCGGCGCACTGCAGGCGGAAATCGGGAAGTGGCTCGACGGCATCGACTCGACCAAACCACTGGGCGTCCTGTTCTCCGGCGGGATCGACAGCGGTTCGGTGTTTCTCGTGCTTTACGACCTGCTGCTGAAGCGCGGCCAGTCACCAGCCCGTCTCAAGGCGTTCACGTTGTCCATCGACGGCTCAGGACACGACGTGCGGCAGGCACAGCAGTTTCTGGATGATCTGGACCTCGGGATGTTCCTCGAGGTGATTGAAGTCCCGGCCGACGAGGTCCGACTGCAAGACGCCGTGCAGGCCATCGAAGACTACAAGCCGCTCGACGTGCAGTCGGCGGCAATGGCGCTCGCGCTCTGCCGCGGCATCCGCGAACGGTATCCGGACTGGACCTACCTGATCGACGGCGACGGCGGGGACGAGAACCTCAAGGCCTATCCGATCGACGAGAACAGCGAACTGACG
>CAZWGW010000157.1:0-11930 GCA_964633565.1 uncultured Planctomycetaceae bacterium | reverse complement strand
GGTTTAGAGTCCATGTTCCCTCGACACTGGACCGTGACTCTCGATTCTCGAACGCCGCACCCGTGTAACCCCCGCCGTGGGAAGGGCCGCGCATGACGCCGCAGCAGTTCATCGCCAAGTGGCAGCAGACGTCGCTGTCGGACCAGTCCAGGCGCGGCGAGCACCCCATGCCCCCGGGGCACTTCTTGGGTTCAGTTCGGCCGCGGAATCCCTTGTAACTTCCACTCGCTCACAATCATCTGCGCCACCTGCCGCTCTAGCATTAAGTCATCATGGCGGCTATTCCTTGCGGACGCGGCCAGCCGTTCCCGAATCTGCTCTTGGAAACCAGGCATCGCTGCAGTCAGTTCCGGGGGAAGTTGTGGTGCCTCCGCAGCAAGTTCCTCCGGGGAATTGAAGAGCGTGAAGGACCCTTCCGCAATGTCCCAAACAGCCGCATCGGTCAATTCAATCTCCCGACCTTTTCTGGTCACTCCGTGTACCATCTCAGCGGCTTTTATGCCCAAGGTGAATGCGAAGGAATGGCTTCGGTTCATGTTCGGTGTCATTCTTGCTTGCGAAATGAGTCATCCCCGGGATGGTCCTCGTCGTCGGTGCATGTCGAAAGCTGATCCGCGAGTGCAAGGGCGTCGAGCATCTGCGGTCCGAAAATGCGCAAAGGGCATGCGTACACGATCCTCTTGTCGCGCTTGTCCACGCTGCTCTGTACAGCAACCACCCAGTAGTACAATCGGCCGTCGCGTGTCGCGAAACCAAAAATTGGGCCTCCGCTCATGCCCCTTATGCTCGAAAGATTGTGGTGTCCCTGAATCTCGCCCACGAAACGGGGGTACGGCGTTTTGTTCACCCTGGGATCATCGTCGCCGAGCGCAGACACGTGAAGCAGCACGCTGCCAGGCGAACCAATCGTGGCTTGACCGGTGACCGTCCGACCGATCTTCGTTTCGACGAGTTCGGCTGGAATCCCAAGCATCATAAAACTGACAAAATCCGTCACTTCGTGCTGTCGGAGCCAATTCGATTCCTCGACTGCGACGATCCCATTCTGTTCGAGGAGCCGTCGCTCGTTGGGACTGATGGAAATGAAGCCAAAGTCGAGTCCCTCATCTTCCTCGCAGACTCCGATGCGCGGCCGCCCGTCGAGGTTGAACGGAACCGTATTGCGGTGCTGTGCCTCCAGACCGAAGAAGTCAATGAGAAACACGTCTTCGACCCGAATATGCGGCTGCCCAAGCAAGTCAGCCTCGATGTCTTCCTTTATGACGTGGCCCGCGGTGACGAGGGACCACGAGTCCCGAAACGACATTACAAACCCTGAGGCGACATACAGGAACGGACCCTTCACCATGTTTCCGTCGTCGTCGACGTGATGGTAGACCGCGCAAAGCGCGACCAAATGGCGAGATATCCACTGGTGGAATCGCCGGAATTGATCTGCTGGATCGGTCATTGGATCGGCCCTGTCTGTATCACCAAGCTGCGAAATTCGGCGCCATCGGTAAGCCGGATTGCAGCCCCATCTGCCGTCGTCCTTGCCCCTGCTGAAAAGGTCGACGTTGTAACGATCATGCCTTGAGTTCCCTGAGGGAAAGCAGCCATCACGCCAATCAGTTCGCGCACCGTTGATGGATAGACCTTTCGCTTTGGGTTCCAACACTTGCACTGGATCACCCAATTAACACAGTCAAAATCGCCTCCCTTGGTTGCGAACACGTCGATTCCGTTGTCGCCACGTCCACTTGTCGATACATGCTGGACGTCAAAACCCAAGCTGACCATCAGGCCCATCACGTCCTTTTCAAACTGAAACCATCGACTTCCGGCACTCGCTTCGCCAGCCTCCAGTTTCGTGTATAGCGACTGAAGCGCTGATCGGCTCCGATACAGTATTTCTCTTTTTTGCTTTCCGCGCATGTGCGGCCGCACAAAGGTGAATCCCTCAGGCAGCGCAAACCCGTACCGTGCGGCCATTGCAAGTTGTGTATCCGAGGCTGCGGGTGACTTGCGGAGATGGGCGCGCACCAAATGCGTACATCGCTCCTGCTGGGATAGTTCGGTTTGGCAACGCTTAACGTCCGGCGCATCGCGATATCGAATTCGCGGAACGTAGACAATCCTCGGCTCGTCCGAATCTTCACGCGACACCCTCGTGCCCCGTTCGGTGCGCACCGAAAACACGCGATCCCGTTCGTCCACGACCCAAAAGTCTCGTATCACGGCGGCTATCAGCAGATGTGTCGCGGCCTCGATCGATCGCGCGTCCTCCGTTGATAGCGCATCGGATGGCGGAAGCGAAAAACTGCAATACCGAGCAGCGGGTTCGACAATCACCAACATCGCGTGGCCGTCGCCGTTGCGAAGTGCGATCAGCACATTTCCGCGAGGCAGTTCCTGGATGCGCGTTTCGACGAAGGGCCCGAGAGCCAAGTCAACCAGTGCGCGCGGCGGAATCGTTGCGCGCTTCATCGCGGTGGCCTCATCAAACAATGCGGTGGTGCTCGCCGCGGCCGTTTCACTGTCATCAGTTCGCGGGAACTCATCCCTGCTATCAATCAAACTGAGTGGCCGTATCGGGAAGTCGCAGCTCGAAAAACAGAACCCCCAGCCAAACCGAAGGTCGCGCAGCACATGCTGCCAAAACAGCTCTGGATCAGCCGATTCGGGAAATTCGTCCGGCGTGAGGTCAAGGGATTCACATGTACCCCGAACGGGATGTAGCCATGATAGTCGACGGCCGCATTGCGTGGCCTCAGCCCCGTTGAATAAGCATTGGAATATCCCACGACACAACTGTTCAAAGTTGTCCCAGTCATAGCCAGGCGGGCGCGCCCAGTCGTCGAGGATTGCCAGATCCCTTGGACACCGTTTGAAGTCTGGCAGCAGCGTTTCCAAAACGCGGTCGCCATCATAGTTGCACCGCTTAATGGCATCGGCGTACGCGCAAAGTGATGGCGGCGCGACGTCAGGAAGTGCAGGAAGTGGTTGCTCCTTTCGGATGTCATCCAACCAAAGGTGAAGGCCGCGTATCTCTTCCGAATAGAAGCGATACCACGACAGCGAGAGCTTGTCTTCACCGCGAAGCCATCGCTTGCCCTGACAATCGAGGATTTCCCAGTAGTGAAGTGCGGCACGCAGCGGCGACGACGGAGGCTTGCCTTCTTGGACGGTGCGAATGTGCTCTTGCAATAGACGGAAGGCGTCAGGCGAGGCGTTCAAATCGACTTCATAGGCAGCAACGATCTTGCTCCCCGCAACTACGGCAGCCCGAAAACGGCCATCCTTCAAGGTCTCAAGAAATGGGCTTCCGTGCGGCACTACGGCCCGGGCACCAGAAACATTCGGAATTCCAAGGGTAAGTGTCAGTGAGCATCCGAATGTCCCCGGCCAACCGTAAGGCAAGAAAAGTGGGCTTGCGAGTCGCAGGCCGTCACAGAATTCTTGTGAACCATTGACGAATATCGTCGGTGGGGAGGCAAGTGCAACACCTTCCAGGTGGTGTCGCGTGGTAAGCTCATCCAACGCGTGGCGCACTGTTTCTGTGCCAAGTCCAAGATCCGGAATCCTTCGAACTGCAACGCCTTCCCACGTGGCGGCATCAAACTGAATCCGCTTGAACTCCTCCGGCGTCAAAACATTGCGAGAATGGTCGGGCGAAGCCATCGGACGACTCGACGAGTGGACCAACCGTCGCGGCCCGAGCCGCGCAAACAGAGGCGGTCGAGGAGCATGGTACCACTTTCTGGCTGGCGCCGCGACCGTGCTGACGCGAATCGCGTCAGCCGGATTGTGGGGACGCGGTGGCGGCGGTACGCTGGCGGACGTGCGATGCTTCGTCTCCCGTTGAAGAACATCGGTGGCGCAGTAATTGAACCGATCCTCTCGCCACCACCAGCGACAATCAAAGCGAACGTCACACCCCGCACCCGATTCGAGACATCTACGCCGATTTCATCGCCCCCACAGTCTCGCTGTTGAACACGAGTCAACCGCCCCGCTGGCCGTTGTTCCGTCGCCCGTCGCGACGGGAACACAGGAAAAAAGTATATATATCCGTCTTCTCTCTCTTGTCTCCGTCCCTCCGCTCCACCGGCCCTTAACGAATTCTCTTCAACACTTCACGCCGGGGGGCGATGAAATCGGTCGACGGTGGAGGGACGAGAGTCGAGGGGCGGGCGTGTGCGGCGAATCTCTCTGCGCCGTCGGCACTTGGGACAAAATGCCCACCATTGCCGCTGTAATGTGACAACGCTTCGTCACGACGGAGCGTGACGACCACATTGGGGCGACGATGACCGTGCAATTCAACCCGCAGACCGGCGGCCGCGGGACCGACGAAACGCGCAACGCCATCGGCGGCTGCGCCATCCTGCTCTTCGTCTCCGCGCTCTCCGCAGTGCCCAACAGTGCCGATCAGCGTCGATCAGTGTTCCCCTTCTCCGTCGTCCGATCGACCCGATTTTCCCGACTTCCTTCCTCAGCGCCCTCCGTGACTCTGTCTTTCCCGCACCGCGCGACGCCAAAAAGTGTATACATTTCGCGCATTGGCCGAAAATTCCGCCAATTTTCCAGGAATTCCCGCTCGGTCGCCCCATCTCCGCCATTCCCAGCCACTTCCGTCGCGATTAGTAGATAGGGGTCTTAAGTACACATAACGACTTGGGACGACCACACACGCCAGAAACGCCCCAAATGCGCGCACGTACCCCGGTATGGTAGACAGCACGTGCGCACGCCAGCGATGACGCGTCTCAAGCAGAGGAACAAGGCAATGCGACACAAATCCAAATCCCCTCCATCTCTCCCTCACTCCGTCTCGCTTTTCCCTCGTCCCCTCACGCAAGGGGAAGGAGCGTCCCCCCGCTATGAGATGTGAAATATTGGCGCCTTGGCATTCTTGCTCAACAGGCTACTCGCTACGCACTACTCGCTGCTCCCTATTCCCCGACCCGACACGGAGGTCTCCATGTCCTGCGACCCGCTCCCCACCCGCCGCCTCTCACTTCCGCACGTCCCCCCGCCCGTTCCCCTCAAACACATTCGACCCGTCAATTTCCTGCGGCTGCACCATCGGCGCCGCACCCCAAGACGCATTCCCTGTCGCCCGGCAGTTCCGCATCACATTCTCCCGCCCATAGGTCTGTTCCTCGGCCTGGCCGAACTCGCCTTTCGCGACCGTGTCGCCGCCGAACCGGAACCCGTGCCCCATCCCCTGCTCAGCGATACACGCCTCAAACCGGTTTCGGTCGCCGCGCGATCCGAAGATGGCGCCTTGCGGATCGCGGCTGTCGATCCCCCGGCAGCGGCGCACGGTGTTCCCCTCGCTGTCTTCCTTGATGTCGACCGCCTCCGCCGCTTCGGTGCGGAACTCGCAGTCCTCGACCACGTTCCCCGTGCAGCGGTCCGGCTGATCGGGCGGGTTGTTCTTTGACCGCTGCTCAGGCGCGGTCCCGATATAGACCCCCTCGCCGTTCTTCCGGCCGCGCTCGACGTCGAACCCCGTCCGCCCCATCCGCTCAAACCGGCACCGGCGGACGACGTTGTGGCAACTGCCGTTCTTGATCCGCACCCCCTCCCCGCCGATGTCGCGCAGCGTCAGGTCTTCCAGCCGGCAATCCCTGACGCCGAACAGCCACACGCCGATGTCCGCCTGCTCGATCGTCACACCCCGGATCACAGTGCGGTCGTGCAGGACTTCGATGGCGCGGCTCCCCTCTGGTCCGCGGACGATCGCCTCCGCCGGGCCGCTGATCGTCACTCCGGCAGCCTGCGTCCGCACCTTGCCGCGGTATTCGCCCGGCGCGAGCAGGACCGTGTCCCCGTCGCCGGCGCGCTTCAGACCGGCCGCCAGGGTGCGCAGCGGAACTGACGCAGTGCCGTCCCCCTCGTCGTCGCCGTCAGGCGCGATGTGCCATTCACGACCGCGGGGTGGGGAGTCATCACCATAAGTCGCGGTCGCGATCGATGCCACCAGCACAAAGAGGCAAAGGGAGCGGGTCTTCATCGCATTCCTCATGATACCTCGTTCCCAAACTTCCGTTTGGGAACGCACTGCCGCGAAGCTTCGGCTTCGCGCACTTCAGTAGTTGTCGCATCGTGAAACGGAAGTTTCGTGTTATTGCGTTCCCAAACGGAAGTTTGGGAACGAGGGAAGGCTGATGCGCCGGGTTACCATCTCAGTCGTCATGCCACTGTCCCTCACGTCGACGTCCGCCGTGACCGCCCCCTTCTTGGCCGCACGGTCGCCAACTCTTCCGACTTCCGTCGCAGATCGGCTACCAGTGCAATGCAGTCCGGAGCGCGCCCGGTCACCCGTTTAATCAGTTCCACGGCGGTGAATCGCTGCCCTTCCGCGTACACCCGCTCCCGCAGCCAGTTCCGCAGCGGGGCGAACTCCCCCTCGGCGATGGCTTCATCCAGCCCGGCGACGTCGCGCCGGGCCGCTTCCAGCAGTTGAGCGGCGTAGATGTTCCCAAGCGTATAGGTCGGAAAATACCCGAACTGCCCGGCGCTCCAGTGCCCGTCCTGCAGACACCCCTCCGCGTCCACCGCCGGCACGACGCCGAGATACTCGCGGTACTTCTCCCGCCATGCACCCGGCAGGTCGGCTGCCGGCAGTTCACCAGTCAACAACGCCTGTTCCAGATCGAACCGCACCATCACGTGCAGGTCGTACGTCACCTGGTCCGCGCGCACGCGGTTCAGCCCCGGCTCCACGTGGTTGACCGCCGCGTAGAACTCCTCCAGTTCCACGTCGTGCAGCGTGTCGTGAAAGAGTTCGCGGACGCGCGGATAGAAGCACTGCCAGAACGCCCGGCTCCGCCCTACGCCGTTTTCCCACAGCCGCGACTGCGACTCGTGCAGGCCGAGCGACGGCGCTTCCCCCATCGGGGTCCCCGCCTGTTCCGGGTCCAGCCCCTGCTCGTACAGGCCGTGGCCCAGTTCGTGCAGCATCGAGAAAAACGCCTCACCGAAATCGGATGCCGAATACCGCGTCGTAATCCGGCAATCCCCCGGGCCGATCGGGCTGAAGAACGGGTGCGCCGTCATGTCGATCCGGCCCCGCTCGAAATCGAACCCGATCGCGGCCGCCACTCCCTCCGTCAGGATGCGTTGCCGGTCCACGGCAAACTCGCGCCGCAGAAACGCAGGCTTCCGGCGGCGGGCACGCGACGTTGCCGCCTCCAGGAGCGCCTTCAATTCCGGGCGCAAGGTCTCAAACAACGTCCGTAACTGGTCGGCCGTCGCTCCCGGCTCGTAATCCTGGAGCAGGGCGTCGTACAGCCGTCCGTCGGCAGCCAGACATTCCGCTTCCGACCGCTTGAGCGCGACGATCCGCTCCAGCCACGTCAGGAATTCGCCGAACTCGTCATGCTCTCGCGCTTCGGCCCACACCTGCTGGGCCACCGTGCCGACGTCGGCCAATTCCTCGACGAGCTTCCGCGGCACCCGCGACAGCCGGTCAAAGCTCCATCTCCAGCGGCGCACGTTGACACCAGCGACGGCATGCGGGTCCTGCACCAGGTCGCTCGCTTCCACGGCGAGCAGCAGTTCTCCCAGGCAGGGGGCGGTGGACGACTCGTGCAGCAGCCCCGCGATATACGCCATCTGCCGGCCGCGATGGGCCACTCCCCCCCGCGGCATGTGCGTCAGTTCGTCCCAGCTCAGCAGTTCCAGGCACGATGCCAGCAGCGAGCGCTCGCGCGAGCGGCGCAGGAGTTCGGCGTAGGCGTCACGGGCGGTCATCAGCGTGGTGTTGTTGTCCGGGCAGGCGTCAGTGATAATCGAGTGGGCAGCCATCGCCAAGGGATCAGACAGCGCATGCTTTCACCGGCGGAATTCATGGGCCTCAGCGGCATGAGCCTCGCGGGGCGCGTCCGTGAGGCATTTTTCAACCAGGAACTGCCGGCCCTTGTCGAACTGCTGGAGCGGGTCCGCACCGAAGCCTTGCGGCGGCACGTCATTTATCTCCGTGACGGTTCCACCGAGACGATCCGCCTGCTCCCCTGCCCGGTCACCGCCCTGCCCGACCAACTGGCCTACGTACACTACGTCTCGCAGACGATCCAGAACGCCCTGAAACGGCTGCCCGAACTGTACATGCAGGACTTTGCGGTCCGCGACGTCCTGCGCGTCACGCCCGCCGAAGAACAATGGCTCCTGGAGTGCTGGGGACCGAGCCACCAGGAGACGAACCCCGTTTTCGGCCGGCTCGACGCCGTCATCGACTTCAGCAGCCCGATGTGGAAGGAGTCCCTCAAGTACGTCGAGCCCAACATGAGCGGCATCGGCGGACTGCACCTCGTCCCCGCGAGCGAGCGGATCATCCAGGACCTCGTGTTTCCGCTGCTTCACGAGCGCGACCCCGAACTCAAGCTGCAGATCGGCCGGGACATCCGCGAGTTGCTCATGCAGGAGGTGCTCGATCATGCCGAAGCGATCGGCCGGCGCGCCACGACACTCTGCCTGCTGGAGGCCAAGTACATTTCCAGCGGCATCGACGAGCAGGAGGACCTGGCGCGCTACTACCAGGAAAAATACGGCCTCAAGGTGCTGCACGCCGACCCGTCGGAACTGACGATCGCCCAGGGAGAGGTCTGCTACCAGGGAGAACGGATCGACATCGCGTATCGCGACTATTCGGTCCTGGACCTCGTCGCCCTGCAGCAGAAAGGGGTCGACGTCGCCCCGATGCAGTTGCTCCTGCGGCAGAACCGGGTCATCTCCTCCGTCGCCGCCGAACTCGACCAGAAGGCGTGCTGGGAGGTCCTCACCGACCCGCAGTTCACCCAGAAGTTCTTCAGCCCCGAGGAGCGGCAGGTGTTCCGCCGACACATCCTCTGGACGCGCATCGTCCGCGACCGGGCCACGCGGCTTCCCGACGGCCAGACCGGCAGTCTGCTGGAATACATTCGCGACGAACGCGAAACCCTCGTCCTGAAGCCGAACCGCGCTTACGGCGGCGAGGGCGTCCTGCTGGGGATGGCGGTCTCCCCCTCGGAATGGGACCAGGCGATCGAACGGGCGCTTCAGTCTCCGGACCGCTGGGTGGTACAGCAACTGGCCGCCATCCCGGTCTACGAGTTCCCCGTCATCAGCGACGAGGGACGCGTGCACACCGAGCCGTTCTACACCGTCATGGGATTCGCCCCCAGCAAGTACGGACTGGCCATTATGGGCCGGGCTTCGCAGAAACAGGTCGTCAACGTCGCCCAGCGCGGCGGTATGTGCGTGATTGCCGTCGGACAGCCCCCCGAGCGGCTGGTCGGCCCGGACCGCCTGTGGTGAGCGGTACAGCCCCCATCCTCCTGCACAGCGGCACGATGACGACATGTTTCGAATCCGGCGCATCTACGACGACATCCTCCCCGCCAATCGGTCCGCCATCGCGGACGTCACGCGGATCTTCAAGGACCAGTTTCCCGCGGCCCCCACACGCGACATCGACACGCTGGCGCAAAAGCTCCGCAACCCGTTCAAGCAGCAGTTCCGCTCGGTGCTGTACGTGGCGGAGAACGCCCGCGGCCAGGTGCTCGGGTTTGCCATCGTCCTCCACGATCCCACGGTCGGCTTCTGTTACCTCGACTACATCGCAACCCGCCGCACAATTCGCGGCCGGGGAATTGGCGCGGCACTGTATGAGCACCTCCGGGACGAGGCGCGCCGGAGGGACACAACAGGACTGTTCTTTGAATGCCTGCCGGACGACCCCAACCGCTGTCGCGACCCGCAACTTCTCAAGCAGAACGCCGCCCGACTCAGGTTCTACGAGCACTACGGCGCCCGGCCGATCATCGGCACCGCATACGAAACCCCGGTTCCCGGACATTCCGCGGACAACCTCCCGTTTCTCATGTTTGACGACCTGGACCGCGGCGCGCCGCTCCGCGCGGACTTTGCCCGCAAGGTCGTCCGCGCGATTCTCACCCGGAAATACAGCGAACTCTGTCCGCCGGACTACGTCGATACGGTGGTGCGCTCCTTCGTCGCCGATCCGGTGCCGATTCGCCCGCCGAAGTACCGAACTGCGACCCTTCCGCGCAGACTGGCGGCAGGCAGTCACCCGCCCCGCGTCGCGCTGACGGTCAACGACAGGCACCACATCCACCACATCCGCGAGCGCGGCTACGTGGAGTCGCCGGTGCGGATCTCTGTGATCGAAGCGGAACTCACGCCGACCGGCTTGTTTGAACGGCTCCCGGTCCGTGAGTACCCGCTCCGTCACATCCTCGCCGTCCACGATCGGGAGTTCGTGCAGTACTTCCGGCGGGCGTGTGAACTGGCTCCTGAAGGCAAGTCGGTTTATCCCTACGTCTTCCCCATCCGCAACGTGGCCCGGCCCCCCAAAGAGATGCTCGTCCGGGCCGGGTACTACTGCATCGACACGTTCACACCGATCAACCGCAATGCGTTCCCCGCCGCCCGGCGGGCCGTCGATTGCACTCTGACCGCCGCGGACGAACTCCTCAAAGGCCGGCGGATCGCTTACGCCCTCGTCCGACCCCCCGGCCATCATGCCGAGCATCGCTCGTTCGGCGGATTCTGTTACTTCAACAATGCGGCAGTCGCGGCGCAGCATTTGTCTCAGCACGGGACCGTGGCCATCCTCGACATCGACTACCACCACGGCAACGGCCAGCAGGAAATCTTCTACCAGCGCCGCGACGTACTGACCGTCTCGATCCACGGCGACCCGGACTTCGCCTACCCGTACTTCACGGGGTTCGAAGACGAGCGCGGGTCCGGTCCCGGCGAGGGCTTCAACGTCAATATCGTACTGCCCGAAGTCCAGGAAGGGGCGCAATACCGTCGGGCGCTGGAGCGGGCCCTCCGCATCATTCGTGACTTTGACCCCGCCTTCCTGATAATCTGCCTCGGCCTGGACCCGGCCAAAGGGGACCCGACCGGCACCTGGCTGCTCACTGCCTCCGATTTCGAGGCGAACGGCAGACTGATCGGCGCCCTGGGACTCCCGACGCTCGTCGTCCAGGAAGGGGGATATCGCACCCGCACGCTGGGTGTGAACGCCCGCCGGTTCCTGCAGGGACTCATCGATGCCGCCCACAAGTGCTGACGTGCTCACGGAGATTGCACTCCGCGATACGGTCCGCCCGGCCGACCGCGACGCCGTCCGCCGGCTCGTGGAATCGACCGGCTTCTTCTTTCCCCACGAAATCGACGTTGCTGTCGAACTCGTCGACGAGCGGCTCAGCAAGGGGGACCCCTCCGGTTATTTCTTCGTTTTCGCCGACACAGCGGACACGACGATCGGCTACACCTGTTACGGCCCCATCGCCTGCACCGTCGGCAGCTACGACCTGTTCTGGATCGCGGTCGACGACGCCTGCCGCGGACGGGGACTTGGCCGGAGGCTGCTGGCCGCCTCCGAAGCATGCATCGCCCGCGCCGGGGGCCGCCGGATCTACATCGAAACGTCGGGCCGGCCGCAATACGAGCCGACCCGCGCCTTCTACGAACGCTGCGGCTACGTCTGCGAGGCCGTCCTGCGCGACTTCTACGGCCCCGGGGACGACAAGTGCATTTACGTCAAGGAAGTCGCCGGCTGACGATCGCTGTGCATTTCTCCGAGTCGGCCGCCCACACCAGCCCGAAGCGCAAGCCTTGAAGTTGCGCATGCGCCTCGGGCTGCTCGCGATCGTAACCCGAAGCGTGAGCGAGGGGCTGAGTTGTGTCGTCGTCCAATCTCCTCGCTTACGCTTCGGGTTATGATCACTTTTTCGCCGATTGCTATCGACGTGGACTCACCTCGCCCTCACGCAGCCACGGGACCAGCACCCAGCAGACCGCCGTCGTGGCGGCGCCCACGACCACGAGCACGTCAAACGCGTGGTGCGCTCCCCACTTCGCTGTCCAGCGATCGTACAGGTCCCCTCCCCACGCGATCCCCGCCGTGATCCCCAGGTTCGAGAGCG
>CAZWGW010000156.1:0-11954 GCA_964633565.1 uncultured Planctomycetaceae bacterium | reverse complement strand
CCCGGTCTGCGCGGGCACGCCGTGCGACTGCGACGGCCGGTGTGACGCCGGCGAGGTCTGCCGCGGCTGCCCTGCCGATTGCGCGGGACGCTCGTGTGGGAAGCCGAGGGATCGCTACTGCTGCGGCGACGGCGTGTTGCAGGCGGCCGAAGGCAACGGGGCGATCTGCGACGGCAATCCGTGAATTCGACCGCTGTCGCGTAGCTCCACCGGACCGGGGCGTCCGGCGAAGTCGAGTTGGCGACAGCGCGCGACGTCCGCTACCAACCCGTAATCCGTTGAAAGGGTGCCGCGCGCTGAAGCCTGCGCTCCGTCGCCGCGCCCCGCTCCCGACTTTCAGACCAAGGCCAACACGATGATGCTGCCTCGCTACTTCGTCCTCGCTCTTTTCCACCCGCGCTCGCGAGTCGTCGCGCGCACGCTCGGCGCAGCGGCGATCACCCTGCTCACAGGAGAGGCAGTCGCACAGACCTGCCACGGCATCGCCCCGACGAGCGGTTGCCTCGTCAATCGCGTGGTCGGCCCCTGCGTGGGGACGCCCGGCCGGGATCGCATCCGCGGCACCGATGGTGACGACGTGATCGTCGGGCTCGGCGGCAACGACGTCATCGACGGCCAGAACGGTAACGACGTGATCTGTGGCGGCCCCGGCGACGACAAGTTGCGCGGCAACAACGGCGACGACCTCGTCGACGGCGGCAACGGGGACGACGTCGTGACCGGGCGCCGCGGCGCCGACACCCTCTACGGCGGCGCCGGCGTCGACAAGGTCCGCAGCGACCATGGCGACGATGTCTCGTACGGCGGCAACGGCGACGACGACATGCGCGGCAGCCGCGACCACGACGTGATCTACGGCGGACCCGGCCTCGACCGCATCGGCGGCGGCAACGGCCTCGACGACTGCAGCGACGACGACGACGTCCGCGACTGCGAGACGCTGATCCCCCCGATCGTGACGACCACGACGTCCTCGACCAGCACGACGACGCTCCCTTAACTATCGGCGCGACGAGAATTTCACCGGTTGCCTTGCCCCCCGGCGCAGGAGCAGCCTCCCGCCAAGGGGCGGCGCTGGTCGACCGCCGCGGGTCGTGACGAGGCGCGGAGCCGGCTGGATCCTTGGTGGCGGATCGGTTCCTCGCCAATTCCCCCGCCGTCGCGACCGGTTTCGGTGACCGGCCGCGCCGTCCCGGTCACCGCCAGCGGCGCAACGATGACGTCGCCGCTATTTCACTTGGGCTTTGAACCTCCCCGCTTCGTTCGACAACGTGGAAGCTGCCGGGAACTCGCTGGTCCAGCAGTACCCAAGATCGTTCACGAGTTGGGCAGCGACCAGAGGATCCTGCTGGAAGAAGGCACTGCCGACCGGAGCCGGCAACGGTAGCGCCGTGCCGCGGGCCACCAGCTTCACCTTCGTCTTGCCGGCATCGCCGGTGCGAACCTGAAGTTTGGTCACACCGTCCGAGCCACCGTCCTTGTCCTTGTAGTCGAGTCCTTTCGGAGCTTGGCTCTGCCAGAACACCCCGGAGGCGGGCACGTCGACCGAGGCCGCCAGTGTCGGCACCGACGCCGAGCTGTCGTAAACGCAGAGCGCATAGCGCGTGGCCGTGAGCGGATCGCCGAGGACATCCTGCGCGAATGCCTCCCCGACGCTCCACTGCCACGACAGCTTGTCCTTGTCGTCGTCGCTCGAATCGGCGATCTGCAGTTTCGCGCGCTCGGCCAGGTAGCAGGAGGCAGGATCGATCATCGTCGCCTCATGCAGGCAGGCATCGGCAGCCTCGTCGCAGGAGTCGGCTGTGCAAAGATCACCGTCGTCACAGTTCCGGGGCATGCCGACGCACGCCCCGCCGCTGCAGGTGTCGGACACGGTACAGAACAAGCCGTCATCGCAGCCCGCCGCGTTCGCGACGCCGCAGGCACCCGCGCCGTCGCACACGTCGTTCGTGCACGGATTGCCATCGGCAGTGCATCCGGTGCCAGCCGGCTGCGCACAATCGTCGCCGTCCTCGTTGCAGAGATCGTCGCACACTGCCCCTCCGTTGCACGGGTCGCCGGCGTGCTGCGTGCAGGCGCTAGCGGCGCAGTTGTCGGCGCCGTTGCAGAACAGGCCATCGTCGCACGGCAGGCTGTTGGCCGGGTGCGTACAGGCGTTCGCGGATCCGTCGCAGACGTCGTCGGTGCACGTGTTGCCGTCGTCCGCACAGGCCGTTCCCCCCGCCACCTTGGCATCCGTCGGGCACGTCGTGGCGGTGCCGGAGCAGGTCTCGGCCTGATCGCAGTCTCCCGCCGCCGGTCGGCACGTCGTACCGGCATTCCCTGCAGTATGCAGGCAGGTCCCGGCCGCGCTGCAGGTGTCGGTCGTGCAGGCGCTGCCGTCGTCGGGACAGGCGGAACCCGGAGTCTCGACTTGGCACGCAGAGGAACAGCAGTCTCCGGAAATCTGGTTGCGGTCGTCGCACTGCTCGCTGCCGCGCACGAGTCCGTCGCCACAGATCGGAGTGCATATCGACTGGCAGTCCCATCCGTTCTCCACCTGGCACCCGCTGTCGCAGCCGTCGTTCGGGGAGGTTCCACCGTCGTCGCACTGCTCTGCGTCCCCGACGATGCCGTCGCCGCACGCCGCCGGAGTTCCCAGCGTCCACGCACTGGCCGCGGACGTGAACACCCGGACCTGAATATCCCCGTCCGGCAGCGCGAGACGCTCTGCCACGCACGGATCCGGCGAAGCGCCGCCGCCGCTCCCGGCCGCGCAGTCCGGCACGAGCACGCCGTTGCGGAAGACGGCCAGCGTCAGGGCCGTCGTCCCGGCGGGCACCAGAGACGCGTCGATCGTGAAGCGGAAGTCGAGGGGCTCGGCGGCGGTGGCCAGGGGAGCAGAGATCTGCACGACAGTTCCAACCATCTGGTATCCGGAGGTGCCACCCGGCGCATCCCCGGTCTCGTTGATACTGACCGCGCCGCCAGACGGCGTCACGATCGTCGTCTCGATGGGGTCCGTCAACGTAGCACCGTCGCTCTCAACGTCGGTGCTGATCGGTTCGTTCGGCAGCAGCACACCGCCCTGCACCTCGGGAGTCAGCTTGCAGCCGGCTTCGCATCCATCCCCCGGCACCACGTTCCCGTCGTCGCAAAGTTCGGGGACTTCGACGATCGCGTTTCCGCAGACCTGGTTGAGGTATCGGGCGAGGCCGAAGTTGTAGACGCCGTTCGGGTTCTCCCCGGTGCCGGCGACGACAAGCTTCGCATCTTGCTGTTCGACCAGCGCCGTCGCACCGGTTCCCGCGAGGTTTGGAGTGACAACGATCCCGTTCGTCCCGAACGTCGTATCGACGGCCCCATCCGGACGCAGCCGGACCAGGACGAATTCGCTGACGTAGCCGAGCACGATGTCGTTGTGGTACCGATAGCCGGTGACGAGGATCTTGCCGTCCGCCTGTACGTGCGTGGTGCCGAGTTCCAAGGCCCAGCCAGGGGCGCCGGGAAGCGGCACCTGCACCGTGCCGTCGACGTCGAACGTGGTATCGAGAGCACCGTCCGGGTTGTAGCGCGTGACCGCGACGCTGTTGATGGGAGCGACAGGCGGGTAGTGCGACACGAGGATCTGCCCGTCCGGTTCCAGCGAGAGGCCGACGCGCCTGCCCGTGCCCGCGACCTTCCCTCCTACGCCGAACGCCGGGTCCAGATTCCCCGAGGTATCGAAGCGCTGCAGGACGGACGCTCCCGCACCGGACCCATAGCCTGCGACGAGGAGATACCCGTCGGAAGGCTGTCGGACCATGCTCAGCACCTCGCAGCCGGAGATCGAGCGCAGTCCGCCCGTCCCGAAGGTGGGATCGAGGCTGCCGTCGGTGAGAAACCGGCCGATCTGGGTTCCTCCCGCGCCGAGGATCTTGCCGTCTGGTTGCTCGACGATGAAAGCACGCTCGAAACTTCCGGGTCCCCACGTCGCGACCGCGGCGATACCGTCCCCCGAGTACGTCGTATCGAGAGTGCCGTCGTCGTTGTACCGGATCAGGGTGAACCCCTGGCCCGAAATTCCCGCGACGAGCAGTTTGCCGCCCGGCTGCTCTACAGCAGAGCGAGCGATCGCGTACTCGTCTCCGACCGGGCCACCCGGATCGGTCAGCACCGTCCCCGAGTTGCCGAACCCGGTGTCGAGGGATCCGTCGCTGTTGTAGCGCACCACCAAGAAGCCGGTCCCGTGTTCTTCGTCGCCGCGCATCACGACGATCTTTCCGTCCGATTGCAGGAAAAGGCCGACCTCGCTGCTGCCTTGGTAGTCGCCGACAGGCGTGACGACCTTACCGTCGTAATCGAACGTGGAATCAAGGTCGCCGGGGCGGGCATCTGCCGCAATGACCGAGGCCGTTAGAAGCAGCAGGGACGAGAACGAGCGAACGATGTTGGAAAACATGGACTTCCTCGCAATGACGGTCGTGTCGTACGCGGAGCGGGTGCGTCGCATCTCGAGCGCGGGGCGCCTATCGTGCCCCTTCCCCGCGCCGCGATGATCTTCGGTGACCGTCGCGGCGCGGGATGCCGGTCAGTCCGCCAGGCCCGTGAACGGGACGTGGTCGAGCACCGCGTAATCGTTCAGGTTGACGCCGGAGCCGGCGCCGATCGAACCGTGCCAGATCGTGCCGAGCTTGAACTGCACCTTGCCGTTCGGACAGAACAGCGTTCCCGATCCACTGTTGCTGTCGCCGAACTTGCAGCCACCGTCCCGCGCGTAGATCGCGAAGCGCGACGCGTCGAGGCCGCCCGCGAGGAGCAGGGACGCGTTGGGCTTGCCCTTCATGCCTTTGGCAATGCGGAGGATCACCACCGAGTCAGCGTAACCACCGCCGTCGACGGTCAACACCGAATCCGTCTGGATGGATACCTTCGGCACGTCGATCACGTTGAGCCCCGGCCCGGCCGTGACCACGCACGGCTCGGCCAACGAGCAGTTGAGCGCGTCGATGGACTGCGTCGACGACAGCGCGTCGAGCAGCGCGATGTCGTCCGCCACCTGGGCGCGTGCCAGCGTGCAAGCCGCGAGGTCGTCGTGGTTTCCGCAGGCGTTGACCTCACCGCCGCCAGCCAGCGGGATGATGCCGTCCTCGCAGCAGATCTCCGTGTAGCCGGTCCCGAGGATCCCCTCGGATCCCTTGATGCATCCGCCGCCGGTCGAAACGGAACCGGTGCCGACGGTCGCCGCGCCGCGGAACCGCAGCGTCGTGCCCGCATCCCGCTGCATCGCCCAGGACCCGTCGTCGAGGGAGGTGTTCACCCCGACGTCCGCCTTGTCGGCGCACACGCCTCCGCCGATCGCGACGGACAGTCTCGTGCGCACCTTGGAGCCGAGGTCCTCGTTGCCGGCCACGATCGCCCAGTTGCAGACCTCGGCCAGCGCGATCGGCGTGTGCTCGCAGGCGCCCGCGCCGTCGCAGCGGTCGTTCGTGCACTGGTCCGGCTCGTCGAGGCACGCCGTCCCCTCGGGATCGAAGCAGCTGTCCGTGGCCTCCTGGCAGGAGTTGCAGTCCGTCTCCGGGCACGGGCTGCCGGCGTGCGTGCAGACACCGCCGGCGCAGGTGTCGGCGCCGTTGCAGAACACGCCGTCGTTGCAGGGGGCCGTGTTGTTCACACCGCAGCCGCCAGCGCCGTCGCAGACATCGTCGGTGCAGACGTTCCCGTCGGCCGAGCACGGCGTCGAGGCGAGGTCGAAGCAGTTGTCGGCGGCCTCGTTGCAGGCGTTGGCGCACTCGCTTCCGCCCGTACACGGGTCGCCGGTGTGAACCGAACAGCTACCGCCGCTGCACGTGTCGGAGCCGTTGCAGTACTGCCCGTCGTTGCACGGGGCCGTGTTCGCCGGGTGCGTGCACGTGACGCTGCTGCCGTCGCAGACGTCGTTCGTGCAGACGTTCCCGTCGCTCGTGCAGGCTATGCCGCCGCTCTTGCGCGCATCGGCCGGGCAGGTGTCGGCGACACCATTGCAGGACTCCACCAGGTCGCACTCGCCCGCGGCGGTGCGGCAGACCGATGTGCTCTTCGCATCGGACGGACAGGCCGTGCTGGCGCCGGTGCAGGTTTCGGCGAGGTCGCAGATGCCGGCGGAGCCCCGGCAGCTCGCCCCGGCGTTGCCGGCCGCGTGCACGCAGATGCCGGAGCCGTTGCAGAGGTCGGTCGAACAGACCAGGCCGTCGTCGGCGCAGACGGAACCGGCCGTCTCGTACTGGCAGCTGGCCGAGCAGCAGTCGCCGCCCGCGACGTTGCCGTCGTCGCACTGCTCGCCCGACTGCACGTTGCCGTCTCCGCAGGTGGCTTCGGCGTAGCGCACGAGCGCGAAGGCGGCGCTGCTGCCGTTGTAAGATTCGCCGGCGGCCACCGTTCGGCCCGCTGCGTCGATACCCGCGGCATAGGCGTTATCGACGCCCGCTCCGATCGCCGTGGTCGCGCGGCCGTCCCCAGCGAACGACGTGTCGAGATCGCCGTTGGAGAGATAGCGCGCGACAGCGAAGTTGAGGTCGCCGGACATGTTGGCGTGCCCGGCCGCGACGATCCGGCCGTCGCTGCGCAGCTTGACGGCCCTGGCGACGTCGTTGGCCGAGCCGAAGGCGGTCAGCAGCTTGCCGTCCGACGAGAACGTCGTGTCCAGCGATCCGTCGGGGTTGTAGCGCGCGAGCGCGAAGTCGTAGGCAGCGCCGGCGCCGTACGCTTCCCCGGCCGCGACGATCTTGCCGTCCGGCTGGAGCGCGATGCCGTGGATCATTGCGTTCCCCCCGCCCATCGGCGTGGCGACCTTGCCGTCGCCGCTGAACGTCGCATCGAGAGTCCCGCCCGTGTTGTAGCGGACCACCAAGAACTGCGGGACGCCGCCGACCGTCGACGTGCCCGCTACCAGGATCCGCCCGTCGCTCTGGATCGCGACAGAGCTCGCCTGGTCGTAGGAAGCCGTGCCGAACACGTCGAGCACGTCGTAGCCATCGCCCGAGAAGGTCGAGTCGTTCGTCCCGTCCGCGTTGTAGCGCACGGCGAGGAAGTCTCCGTCGACGCCGTTGCCACGCAGGCCTCCGACCACGATCTTGCCGTCGGACTGCACGGCGACGCCGTACGCGCGTTCGTCGCCGCCGAAGCCCGAGTACTGGACTCCGTCGCCGGAGAACGAAGTGTCCAGCGTCCCGTCGGCGTTCAGGCGCACGACCGACACGTCGTATCCGGTCGGCGATCCGGCCCAGCTGGCACCGGCGACGACGATCCTGCCGTCGCCCTGGACCGCCACGGCGTAGGCCATGTCGTTCTCGCCGGCCAGGTTCAGCACCAGCTTGCCGTCGCCGCTGAAGGTCGTGTCGAGGCTGCCGTCGGGATTGTAGCGGGCCACCGCCGTGTCGTAGCTGCCTGGGGAGCCTGTGTACCCGACGGCGACGATCTTGCCGTCCGCCAGGAACGCCATCGCATTGGCGCGCTCGGTGCCCCCGTTGAACACGGTCGTGACCTTCCCGTCCGTGTCGAACGTCGGGTCGAGCGCGCCGTCGCTGCCGCAGTTCATCGTACAGACCGAGGGCTGGCCGGTGCAGGTGTAGCAGGACTCCACCTGTCCCGTGGCGCTGCAGCCGTCGCCGCTCGAGAGGTCTCCGTCGTCGCAGTCCTCGTCCGGGTCCAGCACCCCGTCGCCGCAGTGGCTCGTGCAGACCGACGGCGCGCCGCTGCAGTCATAGCAGGTCTCGACCAGGCCGGAGGCGTCGCAGCCGTCGCCCGGCACGAGGTTCCCGTCGTCGCACTGCTCGTCGTTGTCCACGACGCCGTTACCGGAGGTCCCCGCGCAGTAGGCGACCTTGAGGTCCGAGTTCGTCGTGTCGAAGTACGAGATCAGCAGGCGTTCGCCGCTACGCACCATCGACGCGTCGCGGCCGACGTTGCCGGCGGAGTCGATCAGCATCGTGCTGCTCGTGGAACAGACGGCATCGTGGCAGGTCGCGAGACGGAGGTCGCCGTCATCGGTGTCCCAGTACGCGATCCGGGCACGGCCGTCGGCCGCGAAGAGGATCGACGACGATGCCGCGGTTCCTGTCGTCGCCCCGACGTTGCCGTCCACCAGGGACGTGGTGACCGAGGTGCAGCTGGTGTTCGAGCACCTGGCGACCCCCAGTCCCCCCGTGGCCCCGTCGTGGTAGGTGAAGAACCCCAGGCCGTTCGGCGCGACATCGAGGTCCGTCGCCGAGATCCAGTTCGGCGAGCCGATCGTCCCGAGAACGTTCGTCGAAGTCACCCCCGAGGAGCAGTCGCGCGTCGAGCAACGGGAAGCGCGAACGACGTCCCCTTGCCCCTGCACGTTGAGTGCGAACCCGTCGGCGCCGAGGGTCGTGTGTCCGTAGCGATAGAAGGACGACATCACGCCCGCATTGCGCGACGAACAAGTGGCGTCCAGGCAGTGGATCGCGCGTCGCTCGTTCGAACTCGAGTCACCGTGCGTGATGAAGGGGAAGCCATCGGATCCGAGGGTCAGTCCCGGCTCCGCTCCCGCGAGTCCCGGCCGGGCATCCAGCGTGCTGATGGTCGAGCTCGTACAGGCGACGTTCGAGCAGTGCGCGATGCCGATCCGGCCCGTCGCCGGGTGATGATACGCGAGGAACGGCAGGCCGTCTCCGCCGATGATGATCCGGATCCCATGCTGCCAGGTGATGAAGTTGCCGACCGTGGCGTCGACGACCGACGTGGTCGAGGACGTGCAGGACGCGTTGTTGCAGTGGGCGACCTTGATCCGGTCGTTGCTGTCGTCGTAGTACGCGATGACCGGCAGCCCGTCGCTGCCGATCGCCATGTTCGCGTACCGGCCGACGATGCCAATCGAGTCGACGGTCGTGATGGTCGGAGCCTGGGGGGTGCAAACGGAGGGCTGTCCGGTGCAGGTCCAGCAGTCCTCGATCCGGCCGGCGGCGTTGCAGCCGTCACCGGCTGTTGTGTTGGCGTCGTCGCAGGACTCGCCGACATCAACGACGCCGTCGCCCAGAACCTCGGAACAATCGCCCGAACAGCCGTCGCCATCCGCCACGTTCCCATCGTCGCAGACCTCTCCAGCGGTCACCACTCCGTTACCACAAGCCGTCACCTGGCAGTTCGAGTCGCACCCGTCGCCATCGAGGAGGTTGCCATCGTCACACGCCTCCAGGCCCAGAACGACGGAATCTCCGCATTGACAGACATCGCCCGTTCCGTCGAGATCCGAGTCCTCCTGCCCGGGGTTCGGGGTCAGGGGACAATTATCGAGACAGTCGCGAAGACCGTCCGAGTCCGAGTCCTGCACCATCGACTGCGTCGGCGAGTATCGCACGGCCTGGTTCGACAAGGACATCGGCGCCGGCCCCCCCCAGCGAAGCCCGATGCGGCCATTCTGATTCTCGATCCCGGCGGTCGTGACCCGGGAACCGCTTTGTCCATCGATATAGTAGACCGCTATCTCGTTCGTCGATTCGTGCAGGACAACTTGCCAAGTGCTCGGCAGAGTCGTTCCGCAACATTGCGGAACGCTCTGGAATTGCACAACGAAACGGCGCGCCGGCGCCGCCCCGAGAGTCTGGTAGTAGATTGCGCCGTTCGGGGGATAGAGGTCGTTCCAAAGACCTGCGATGTAATTGTTCGGCATCGACTGGTTCGGGATCGAAGGCCCGGAACAGCAGCCGTGCGGTTGACCAGCCGCAAAAGTCAGGAAGCCGTTGCTCGAGACGTACACTTGCGAGTACGACGAGCCATAGAACTCGAAATTGAACCCCAAGGAGACCGCACTGCTGACTTGATCATCCGACAGAGAAAGCGTTGCTCCACTCCCGGAAATGCTGCTGAACGCGAAGACGGGTTCTGATCCGTCGGGCGGAGCGATCGTGTCTGACGCCGAGTAACAGCCAGCGTTGTCGAGTTTCCCCTGAGGCTCGCATACATCCCCGAAGCTGTTTCCATTGAGGTTCGACTGATCGACATTCGCCACGGCTGGACAGTTGTCGGCCAGGTCGCAAATCGAGTCGGAATCCGTGTCGGCCGCCCCATTGCCCGAACAAGTGTCACAGGCGTCTCCGAAGCCGTCGCCATCCGTGTCGAACTGCGAAGGATTCGCCACGCTCGGGCAATTGTCGTATCCCGCCTCCCACTCGTCCCCATCGGCATCAACCGAATCGTTGCAGGCGTCGCCCACGCCACTGGCGTCCGCGTCCGCTTGGTCTGCATTGGCAACGGTCGGGCAGTTATCGTCGCCGGAGCAGACCGAGTCCCCGTCCACGTCGTCGGCTCCGTTTCCAACGCAGACGTCGCAAGCATCGCCTACCGCGTCGGAATCCGTGTCCGCCTGGCTCGGGTTCGAATCGCTCGGGCAATTGTCGCCGAGATCGCAGTATCCGTCACCGTCGCTATCGACACTACCTGCCCCGCTTCCGGTGCAACTGCAGTTCGCCGAGCACCCATCGCCATCCACCTGGTTCCCGTCGTCACACAGCTCCGCACCTGCAACCACGCCGTTTCCGCACCCAGTAGGAAGGCAGTTGCTGTCGCAGCCATCGCCATCGACAAGATTGCCGTCGTCGCAGACTTCGCCTGCCGTCGTCGCGCCATCGCCGCAAAGAGTCGCGATCCCGAAGCATCGATCATTGTACGTGGCCCCGCACGAACCGGCGGGAGTCCATGACGTGCATCCGGTGCCGAAGCCGTTGCTCGGATTCCGCCAGACTCCCGGAGAGCCGTTGTCTGGGGTATGGCCATACCAGAACCACTGCCCGTTGGTTCCACAGTTCTGCTGGGCCTGCACGCTGACCCAGTAGTGCCCGGGCCCGAGTCGGATCGGCGTGATATCGTGAAAGAAGCCGGACCCGTCCGACGTCGGCGCGACACTTTCGGATGCCAGCACTGCTCCCGGAGAGGAACCTCCGTCCTGGTAGATGACGACGTTGAACGCCGAGGCCGGCCCCGCGGCCGAGCTGCCACAACTCGTGCTGTAGTAGCCGACCGTGCGGATCCTCTGGACGAGCCACTCGGTCCCCTCGGGCACGATGAAGTCGTCGGCCGAGACGCTGTCGCTGGAGTCGCGCGACGGTTCAAAGTCCTGACTGGCTCGCGGGTAGCTGCAGTTGAATGTCTGGTTGAGAAGGTAGGATTCAGCCGATCCCTTAGCCGCCGATACGGCAATTGTTACTACGGCAACCAACGCCGACGACGCCAAACGAATACGCGTGTCCATCCTCGCTCCCCTTTACCTACGCTCGACCGGTGGGTTCAGCTCGGTGCCGCGCGACGTCGCAGGCGCGCAATCGCAAACGGGTACTCCGACCGTGGCGCGTAGATACAAGAGCCCCCAATGAGCCGACAGGAACTACGTCACTTTGTCGGGAGTCTCGCGAGGAACTTGGCTGGATTGCGTGACTTCGATCACTCGGGTGAGGGGGCCGCCGCCATGATGCGGACCCGCCTCTCCTGCCTGCACGAGGCGGAGACGGAGCCGGGTGACCGGAAGATGGTGGGCGGTGCAGGCCTCGAACCTGCGACCCTCGGCGTGTAAAACCGATGCTCTACCGACTGAGCTAACCGCCCTGGAACGGACAGGAGGGAGCCCGAAAACAGACGGCGCTCCCGCGAGGGAGCGCCGTCTCGTCGTCCGGGCGTGCGGAACCGGTCAGTGCGTGACGACCTCGTTCGTCGTCGCCGGCACCGGGGCCGGCTGAGAGAGTTCCATCTCGAGCGGCATCGCGCCGAGGCCGCTCGGCCGGGCCACCAGGAACACCGACTGCCGGCCTTCCGGCAGCATCAGCGCCGCGTCGAGCACCTCGTCCATGTGGTCGACGGTGCGGATCGTCAGCGCCCGCAGCACCGACGGCGGCAGGTCCTGGATGTCCTTCGCGTTCTCGGCCGGGATGATCACGCGCTTGATGCCCGCCCGGTGCGCGGCCATCAGCTTCTCCTTGAGGCCGCCGATCGGGAGCACCGTGCCC
>CAZWGW010000155.1:10772-11974 GCA_964633565.1 uncultured Planctomycetaceae bacterium | reverse complement strand
CGACGATGCGGACGAGCCCCACGCCGGCGCGGACGAGCTGATCGGCGATGACCGACCCGAGCGCGCCGCAGCCGACGACGAGCGCCCGCCCGGCGGCGATGCGGCGCTGACCCTCTTCGCCGATGCCGTGGAAGAGGACCTGTTTCTGGTAGCGTTCGAATTCGGGGAGCATGGGGGTGGGTCAGTGCGCGGAGTGTTTGAAGTCGCCGCGTTCAGGATACCGCAGCGCGTGGGGCGGAAGAAAGGTGTGCCAGCTCCTCGAATGACGTCAGTATTTCGAGGTGGAGACCTGGATCTGGCACCGAGGCAAATGGACCCGCAGTTCCTGGACGCCGGCATCAGTGACGCGCGTATCGGAAAGCAGAAGCCATTCCAAATCGGTCAGCCCGTTCAATTGCTGCAGTCCCGCATCCGTGGTGTCCGTCTTGTTCAGACCAAGTGTTCGCAATTTGGTCAGTCCGCTCAGATGCGAGAGGCCGGCGTCCGTGACGGGAGTCCCGTCGAGCTCGAGTGATTCCAGATTTGTGAGTGCTCTGAGATGCTCCAGACCGGCATCCGTCACGCGCGTACCAATGAGTCCCAGCGATTGCAAATCTGTCAACGATCTGAGGGGTGCGAGACCCGCATCGGTGACACGCGTGTTGTTGAGACCCAGTAATCGCAGACTTGCAAGTCCATTCAGGTGTTTCAAGCCGGCGTCTGTAACCGGCGTATCATCGAGAAGCAGGTGTTGCAGATTTGTCAGAACCACGAGGTTTTCCATTCCGCTGTCCGCGACGCTGGTCTGACTGAGGAGCAGTTCTTCCAGATTACTGAGGCCGCGCAAGTGCTGCAGGCCGTTGTCGGTGACGGCAGTCCCTTGGAGCCAAAGGACTCTCAGTTTGTCGAAGGCTCCCAGTTGTTCCAGTCCAGCATCCGTGATCCACGTTCGGGCCAGCTCCAGTCTTTCCAGTTCGGCGAAGCCGCTCAGGTACTGAAGTCCAGCGTCAGTAATATTCGTGTCGGAAAGCGAAAGCACCTCCAGGCTCGTCAGGCCACGGAGATGTTCCAATTGTGCATCGCGCAGCCCTGTGGCCCGGAGTTCGAGGGAGCGAAGCCTGGTGAGGCCGCGGAGGTGCTGCAGACACTCGGGCGCGACGGGCTTCCCTTCCAGGCGGACCGAGATAATGTCCATCAGTCCTGAGGTACGCTCCCCACCGACC
>CAZWGW010000155.1:0-10762 GCA_964633565.1 uncultured Planctomycetaceae bacterium | reverse complement strand
CAATGGCCAGTCGTTCGAACCATTCCGGCACGGACGATTCGGTATGGTAGCTCACCCCCGTCTCTTCAAAATACCTGATCGCCGCGAGTCGCTGGTTGACGCGCCACGCAAACCACGCGCACACGGCGGCCACGCTCCCGAACAGCGTGAGCGCCAGCAGACAACCGGGCGACGGGAGTCGGCCGCGCGAGGGCGGGGGAGGACCGATCACAGAGGGGCCGACGTTCGACATGGGACGGCGCAATTCGGGAGTCGAATGGCACGACGGTATCCACTCGACGACTACAGCCTACCCGGCGTGTCGATGTCGTGAAATGTCGAGCGTACCAAATGGGGGACGGCCCATTGCGGCCGGCGGCGATGTCCGCACATCAGTCCTCTTCAGCAGCGAGTACCCTGGCGATCGCGGTGATCGTGTTCCAGTTGCGCGTGGCAGCCGGAACGCCAAAGAGGCGGTCAATCTGGCCGAGGTAACTGATGACCTTCATCTGACGCCGATAGAGACCGAACACGAATCGGCCGTCCCTGCCGAGGATTCTCAGCAGCCACTTGCCGCGGGAAGGCAGGCTTGCAGGCATCGATGGCTCCGAGCGCGGGCGTCGGGACAGGACGCTCACGAAGCGGACGATGTCAGGCCGCACACGCCGCCCTGCGAATGGATCGTGCGATATGAGCCTCGCAATCTCGCTTCCCTGGCAGATCATGATCTCGGCTTCGAAGGGAAGCTGCCGTGCCAGTTCGGCGCGGACTTGCGCCCGACTGACAGGCTGCCGAATCACGAACGTGCCCGCTGCGCCGATGTTGACGGCGCCGAGATGCTTCAGTGCTCTGGCGAGGAGGGTCGGCCGGAAGGTCCTGTGACCACCGACGTTGCACCCTCGCAGAAAGACCACCAGTGCCATGAGTTCTCTCATGCCGCGCTATCGAGCACTCGTCCACCGACCTGGCCAAAGCCTGATGGCATTCACAGTGTAGGAATAGAGTGGTTTACGGGAATCTGGAATTCCGGCCAGATTCCCCTTGCCCCCTTCGCCTACCAGAGCCACACTGCGCGCATCACATGTACATAAGTACCGTACACTACGGGGAGACACCGATGTCCGTCATGAACCACCGGGGCGAAAAAATCGTGCTGGCGCGGGGCGGGATGGACCAGTTCTGGTTCGACGTCCTCAGGTACTACGGCCGCCACAACGACAAACGCTGGCGGGCGCTCGCCATGCTAGCGCTCCGCGTCAACGGCCGCTGGCCGCTGGAGTGCATCGCCCGTACGTTCGGGCTGGAGCGCCGGCACGTTGCCGTCTACCTGATCCGCATCCGCAGAGAACTGCGCGAACAGTTTGAAGTGCCCGAGGCGGTGCTGACCGACCCGCATGCGGCGAAGCCCCACTGCCAGCCCAACACGCCGCCGGACGATAACGGCGCGTCCCCTGATGAGCCGCCCCCGATGGAACAGCCCCACACGCGCAGGCGAAGGAGAGCCAGACGTGCAGATCGAACGAATCCCAATCAGTAAACTGCGGGCCGCGCCGTACAACCCGCGGCGGGCACTCCGACCGGGGGATACGGCCTGGGAACGACTGGCGCGGTCGCTCGATGAGTTCGATCTCGTGCAGCCGCTCGTGTGGAACCGCCGCACGGGGCACCTCGTCGGCGGGCATCAGCGGCTGGAGATCCTGAAGGAGCGCGGGGTCATGGAAGTCGAATGTGTCGTCGTCGATCTGCCGCCGGAGCGGGAGAAGGCGCTCAACGTCGCGCTGAACAACCCGGCCGTCGCGGGGGACTGGGAGCCGGAGCGGCTCGTGTCGCTGATCGAGGAGTTGCAGGACCTGCCGGACTTCGACGCGACGCTGACCGGCTTCAGCGAAGAGGAACTGCGCGACCTGCGGTTATCGCCGATGGAAGAGGATGAGGAGGGCGCGCCGGAACCGAATGACGACGAGGAGGGTCGCGACATCGTGGTGGCGACGCTGGAGGTGCCGACCGATCGCTGGGAGACCATGCGGGAACGGCTGGATGAGCTGTTGGAGGCGGAGCCGAGCGTGGCGCTGCACGTGCGGTTGCCGGACAAGTGAGTTCGTTGAACGAAGCGAAATGGGGTGGCTGATGAAACTGAACGTCTCACACGCTTTCCTGCCGAAGCACAACTCGACGCGGGCGTCGATTGTGATGGATCACTTCGGGATCGACTTTGAACAGGGGCGGCATGTCATCGCCGAGGGACTGGATTTGCCGATCCAGCCGGGCGATGTCGTGCTGTTCACCGGGCCAAGCGGGTCGGGGAAGTCGTCACTCTTGCGCGCGGCGGCGGACGAGCTGCGAAATACAGCCGGTGCGGAGAGTGATCCCGTCATTGATATCGATCGGCTGGGCCTGGGCTCACAGATCCTGATCGACGCGGTGCCTGGGCCGGTCGACGAGGCGCTGCATCTGTTGTCGGCGTGCGGGCTGGGGGAGGCGCGGGTGCTGCTCCGCACGCCGGCGGAACTCAGCGAGGGGCAGCGGTACCGGTTCCGACTGGCGCTCGCCGTCGCGCAGCCGCGGGACTGGGTGCTGGCGGACGAATTCACGGCGACGCTCGACCGGACGCTGGCGCGGGTCATTGCATACAACCTGCAGCGCCTGGCGCGGCGGACGGGGAAGGGAGTTCGGCTGGCGACGACACACGAGGACATCGTCGAGGACCTGGCGCCGGATGTGCACGTGAAGTGCCGGCTGGATGGGGAGGTGGAGGTAGCCGCGGATATTCATCCGCGGCTGCACAGATCGAAGAAAACCATTTCGTTTGCGCCGGAGTTGTGGATCAGCGCGGCGACCGGAGCCGACTGGCCGTACTTCGCTCGGTGGCATTATCGCAGCCACCGCGTCGGACCGGTGCGGTTCGTGACGCTGCTCTGGCACAACCGGGAGCCGGTCGGCATCTGCGTCTTCACGTCGCCGCCGATGTCACTCGCCGCCCGGAACAGGTACTTCGGATGTTCAGGCAGATGGACGCGCACAGCGCTCAAGACACTGAACCGGCAACTGGTGATGCTGTCGCGCGTCGTGCTGCATCCGACGTACCGCGGGGCCGGGATTGCGGCGCTGTTCGTGCGGAGGAGTTGTGGGTTGTGCCCGTCCCGGTGGGTCGAAACCCTGGCGGAGATGGGGCATGTGAATCCGTTTTTCGAGAAGGCCGGCTTTGTGCGGGTGGTCGCGCGGGCGTCGCCGCGACAATCCCGGTCGGCCTATTCACAGATCTATGGGGGCAGGCGGCAGCATGGTTCGGCGGGACTCATCTCGGAAGAAACGTACCTCAAAAGCCGGCACGCGCGGCCGGTCTACTACGTCTTCGACAACCGGCGCGCGGCGGACTCGCGCGATACGAAACGACCCGGGTGACGCACCGCAGGACAACAAGCAACAGGTACTGAAGCGGGCGCCGGTCGCAATGGAGGCCGCGCCGCTGCTCGACGACGCACAGCAGGCCGAAGTGCTGCAGCGGCTGATGGCCGGCGGGGCGCCTTCGGCTGTCTGCCAGAATCTCGGCCTCTCAATCACTTCGTACTATCGGACGCTCGCGGAGAATGAGGCGTTTGCCGGATGCGCCCGGCAGGTTCGCAATACACTGATGCAGAACGTGCTCACCGTGCTGTACCAGGAGGCCATGCGAGGGAACGTCACCGCCCAGCGACAGTTCCTGCAGCTTTCGCGGAGCGACTCCGCGCAGTCCCCCGACGAGACCAACGACATCGATCCGGGGATTTCGCCGCATGAACTGGCCGACGCGTACCGTGCCGCGGGACTTGATCTCCCGCCTGAACTCGAAGCACTCCTTGGACGCGCGCCTGGCGCGGAGGAGCCCTGAGTTCTTCCGGCGGGCGCTGCGCGTCAGCCCCACCGACCCGCGGCCGCTGCGCGAGCGGATCCTCGACTGGCAGGAGCGCGACTTCGCCGCACTCGACCCGACGTGGATCGACCTGGCGGGGCTGCCGTCGCCGTTCCGCGGCCGCCGGCCGGGGCCTGACGGCGACGAGGCGTCTCCCGTGCGGATCTACCGGCGGGCGTACCTGGAACGGCCGCGCGGACATTCCAAGACGTTCGACACGGCCGTGCAGATTGCGTGGATCCTGTCGGCGGCACGGCACGCCGTTTCCGGGCTGGCGGCCGCGTCGGACGGCGACCAGGCGCAACTGCTGCGCCAATCGGTGGCCCGCATCGCCCAACTGAATCCGCACCTGACGCGCGGCCTCGAGATTCAGGTGGGCCGCATCATGAACCCCGAGACGAAGAGTGAACTCAAATTCATCTCGTCCGACGTGGCCGGCTCATGGGGGCATGATCCGGACTTCGTAATCTGCGACGAACTGTGCCACTGGTCGAAGGAGGAGTTGTGGCAGTCGCTGGCGTCGTCCGCCGCCAAGCGCCCGCACTGCCTGCTGCTGATCCTGTCGAACGCCGGCCTGGGGCGCGGCTGGCAATGGCAGGTGCGCGAAGCCGCGCACGACAACCCCAACTGGTACTTCTCGACGCTCGACGGCCCCCAAGCACCGTGGATCACGCCGGAGCAACTGGAGGACCAGCGGATCACGCTGCCGCGGCCGGTGTTCGAGCGGCTGTGGCTCAACATCTGGCAACATTCAGACGGTGGGTTCGTCACGCTCGCGGAGGCCGAGGCGTGCCGCGACGCAAACCTGCGAGAGCAGGAGCGGGGCCATCCCGGCTGTGCCTACATAGGCGTCATCGACTTCGCGGAGAAGCACGATTACACCGTCGGCTGCGTGGCCCACTACGACGGGCGCCGGGTGATCGTCGACCGCATGGACGTGGTCTGCCCGACGTTCGACAGCCCCACGCCCGTCCGCTGGGTGGAGGAGTGGATGCACCGCACGGCGCGGAACTTTCTCGTCTCGCGGTTTGTGCTCGATGAGTACCAGTTGCTGAGCGTGATTCAGCAATGGGAGGGGGCCTATTCGATCAAGCGCTTCGAGTTCAGATCGGGGAGCGGCAACCACGCGCTGGCGATGGCGCTGCGGAACCTCATCTCCGAACGCCGCGTGGCGTGGTATCCGGGCTGCGGCGCAATCGACGCAGAGACGTCGCCGCACGGCAGCATTCGGGACGACCTCGAGACGGAACTTGCGAGCCTGATCGTGAAGGAATCGGGGAAGGGGTTGATCCGCTTCGATCACCTGCGGGACGGCCGGCACCACGACGACCGGGCGTTCGTGCTGGCCGTGGCGTGCCTGGAGTTGCTGCGGGACGTGGGGAGTGCGGACGTCTTTGAGGTGACGCCCCCTTCAACCGATGGCGGGTTCGCATGGTAGCGACCCGGACGCTCAAAGCGTCCGGGTCGCTGTCGAGACGATCATTCCAGGTACGGCAGGTTGTGGACCAGCCCGTCGAGCAGGTGTTCGCTCCAGTGCCGGGTGATGCGGTTCCGCATGCGGTACAGTCCGGCGAAGAGGAACGGCGGCCAGAGGAAGTGGATGACCTGGACCATCTGCCACACCTGCGCGCGAGCGGCAGGATTTGGAGAGTTGACCAGATACGTGTCGGCCAGCCAGAAGCCGACGCCGATCGACAGCAGCCCCAGCGTGACGCAGACCCGGGCGGCGCCGAGCTGCCAGCGGCCGCGGTCACGGTCACTGACGACCTCATAACGGATCTCGGTTCGCTCCTCCCCGAAAGGAGTGAACTGGAGCGTCGCGCGGCGGAACAAGTTCCAGCTTCCGGCTGCGAGTGGCTCAAACGACAGTTCGTCGTCGCTCTGGGAAATGACTTTGACCGGCACGCCCAGTTTGCCTTGCGCCACGAATCCGGCCGCCTTGTGAGACAGGTCGGCGGGCTGGCCGGACACCTCGACTGTACCCGTCTGGCGTCGTTCGTCGGGAGCAGGCGGCTGGCCCCACTCCTCCGCCGGCGCGGCTGTGTCCGCCGATTTCGCGCGGGCCGTGCGCCAGACAAACAGCGCGCCGGCCAGCCAGACGACACTGGCCACGCCCGTAATCGCATAGAGCACGATCTGGGCCGTTTGTGGTTGCATGAGAATTCCTGCCGTGCCGCCCACGATGCCGCGCCGAGTGGCAGACGACGACCGCGCACTACACGCGTCCCGAATACAGCACCTGCGGCTCGCCGGGCCCGGGACGATACAGAACTAGTCCCCCCCGCGGATCGTTGACCCGCACGACGCAATCCGGCTCCCCCTTGGCGGCACGCTCGAGGATCGCCTCCAGCGCCTGCACGGCGGCGACCACCTGCCGGTCGGCCCCCAGGTCGTTGTACGCAAGTTGCCGCGCGGCCGCGAGCCGCTGCTCGCGCTCCGCAGCCGGACCGCCGAACTGCACGCGGGCCAGCTCGCGCACGAAGCGTTCGATGACTTCGACGCCGTAACCGCGCTGCGACCGCACTCCCCACGGCTCCAGGAACGAGCCGTTGTAGTGGTTGTTCATCGTCGTCTTGATCGTCAGGGGCGTCTGCCCTTCGATCGTGCACTCGACGCCGCGCTTGCGCGAGTGGCCGTTCCAGACGCCGTTGTCGAATCGGAACTGCACCTCCTGCTCGACGTAGCCGGGGAAGTTGTCGGGCGTGACCCACGACGTGTGGATGTCGAACGCGGCCTCGCGGCCGTCGTCGTATTCGTAGACCATCCGCATCTGCACGCTGTCCCAGGTGGGGCCGTTTTTCGGGCCGACGAGGCCGCGCTGGCCGGTCGCCGTCACCGTCTTGAGCCGGCCGCCGAATGTAAAGTCGATCAGCTTGATGTAGTGCACCGCGACGTACGTGCCGGGGTTGCGGCCTTTGATCCACTCGGAGAACTGCGCGCCGGAGATCTGCTTCGGCTCCAGCAGCGAGCAGTAGCCGTTGTTGACGTGCCTCAGGAGGCCGTCGGCGACGAGCGTGCGGAGCTTCTTGTGATCGGGGTCAAGCAGTTTGTGGTAGACGACTTTCGCAAGGACGCCGTTCTTGTCGGCGAGCTGCACGAGTTCGTCCAGTTCCTGCAGCGACAGGACCGAGGGCTTCTCGACGAGCAGGTGGATTCCGGCGCCGAGCACCTGCTTGCAGGCCGCGAAGTGGCGGTCGTCCGGCGTGGCGACGCAGGCGAAGTCGACGCCCGCCTCAATGAGCCGCCCGACGGCGTCGGCCCCGGCGAGGTTGCGGAAGTCAGCGATCTTCCCCTGCGCGGATCGCAGGTACGCGGCAGCTCGCGTGCCGGTGCGCGACGCGACGGCGGCCAGCGGGACGTCGATGTCGCCGAACGCGCGGTCATGCAGCCCTTCGGCGTGGACGCGCTCGAAGAAGGGGCAATAGGTCTCGTCGAAGATCATACCGATGCCGACCATGCCGGCACGGAGGGTGGGTCGGGAAGCGGTCATGGAGTTGAGGGTCGAGGGCTGAGGGTCGAGAGTCAAGGGTACATTCGGTACGGATTGTACGGCGCAGAGAGTGACAGTCGCCAGCGCCCCGGTCGGCGCATCGACACTCAGTGAGATTGGTCAGCGGTCATTGGGATTTGTCATTGAGGATTCGCGCTGGAACCACAACGGTGGATGCGCGAGCGGTTGTCCGGGTACGATGTTCCCATCCTCAAAGGAGAACCTCCCATGACAAGGCGTTTCGCGTGCGCTCTCGCGGCGGTGTTGGCGATCGTTGTCCCCGGATTCGCGGCCGATGAGGCCGGCTGGAGCGAGCAGCAGGCGGCCAAACTGCCGGCGTCCGAGAAGGCCGTTCACCTGTTCAACGGCAAAGACCTCGACGGCTGGCAGGGGCAGACCGGCAAGTACTTCAACGTCGAGAACGGCATCGTTGTCGCCCGCAACACGGCCGAGAATGCGCCGAAGGCCAGCACGTATCTGGTGACAAAGGAAAAGTACCGCAACTTCCGGCTGATCTTCGAAGCGAAGCTGGTCACCAGCGAAATGCACTCCGGCATCGCCCTGTGGGGGCAGAACGTCGAGAAGGAAGGGGACCCGTGGAGCTACATGGGTCACCTCGTCATGTTCCCCTCGGGCTACGGCTACTACGACCTCTTCCGCCGGAACAGCATCTACAAGGACGCCGACGGCGTGGCGAAGAACGCCGGGCATCAGCACGATTGGAACCAGATGGAGATCCTCGCAATCGGCAGCCGCATCCGGCACGCCATCAACGGCAAATTCGTGGCGGACTGGTCCGATCCGATGCCCGAACTGTGCCAGCCCGGGCCGATCGGCCTGCAACTGCACTCCAACAAGGTCGCGCAGGAGGTCCAGTTCCGCGGGCTGATTCTGACCGTCGATCCAGAGGACAAGATGGTTACTGTGACGGAGTAATCTCTCATGACCCGACTCATTTCGCGGATCGTCGTCTATGCGGCAATTGCACTGTCGCAGTGCTCGGCTCCGCTGTCGGCGGACGACAGGCCCGTGGCACCCGGCCGCCGACTGATTGCCGCCGATTCGTCCAGGCAGCGCATTGCCATCATCGCCGCCGACGGCACGACTGAGTGGGAGCGTCGCATCGGTCCGCTGCACGACCTGCACGTGCTGCCCGGGGGGACGATCCTGTTTCAGGAGTCGTGGACCAAACTGGTCGAGGTCGATCCGCGGACCGACAAAACCGTGTGGGAGTACGATGCCGCCACGAACAACGGCAATGTCGGGCGAAAGGTCGAAGTCCACGCCTTTCAGCGACTGGCGGACGGCGCGACCATGATCGCTGAATCAGGTCCGGCGCGGATTATCGAGGTGGACTCGGCCGGGACGCTGAAAAAGGAATTCAAACTCAAAGTGCTGCATCCGCACCCGCATCGCGACACGCGGCTGGCGCGGAAACTGGAGAACGGGCACTACCTCGTGTGCCACGAAGGGGACGGGGCCGTGCGCGAATATGACGCGGACGGCGCCGTCGTGTGGGAATACGACGTACCGCTGTTCGGCAAGGAGCCGAAGCCGGGGCATGGCGTCGAGGCGTTCGGAAACCAGTGTTTTTCGGCGTTGCGACTGGAAAACGGCCATACGCTGATCGCCACTGGCAACGGACACGGCGTGATCGAGGTCACGCCGGAGAAGGAAATCGTATGGAATGTGCGCCAGAACGACCTGATTGGCATGCAACTGGCCTGGGTGACGACACTGCAGTTGCTTCCAAACGGCCACACTGTGCTGGGAAACTGCCACGCGGGGCCGGAGAACCCGCAGATCGTGGAGTTCACGCGGGAGATGGAGGTCCTGTGGACGTTTCGCGACTTCGACCGTTTTGGCGACGCATTGACGAATTCGGTGTTGTTGGAAGAGGGGGAACACTAATCCACACTGATCTTCACTAGAAGCAGTTTCAGAACCTTTGCAAAGTAATCATCTTGGAAAGCTGAGCAAACCCGAGCATCACTCCCGCGAGTAAGGCATGAGCCCATCCTGGCGATTTGAGCCAGCGCCAGAACAGATAGCTAGCACCGACACCAAACGCTGCCGCGGCGTGCCCGAGAATGTTTGGGCAGAAGCACAATAAGAACAGAGCGAATACTCCGAATAGTCGATTGCCGTAAAGGTCTGTCGCCCATAGATAGCAAAATAAACATCCTAACAGGCTGAACGGGATGCACGCCCACCGCGCAAGAGTAAATAGCTCTTGCGACCGCTGTCCGTTGGCCCTTACAAAGTCGGAGCCTACGCTCAAGTCGGGACGCCCGCCTGGCAAGTTGTTCAGGTTGTGCCAGTCAGTTTCAACTCCCTGCGCCAAAACTGGCAGAGCAGCCAGCATTCCGACCAGTGGAGGGTTCACGCTCCCAAGGTCAAAACGCCCCTCCGTCCAATGGAGAATTCCCGCCGCAAGCTGTGCGGGCTCAAGCATTGTCGGGCTGTGTCGAGTCGCCGAGTAAGCAAGCAGCACCGTCTGAATGACCAGCAATGCCGCGACAGTCGAAACGGCTAAACCCCGCGCCATCTTCAAGTTCGATGAAACGGCCACGGCAGCGGCACGGTTTTCAGTGCCAATGCCAGACATCGCGAATTCCCAGATGTCAGTGTTCTCTGGATGAACCACTTTTGCCGAGGACTTGACTCACCTCTGCCTACGAGCCAGCATCTCGGCCTCGCTGCTGCCGAATTTTCGGGGGGGCTATCAGAGCGTTTGCGCCTTACTCGAGTTCATCGATATAGTCACAGTCGAGTCAAAGCGTGAAATTCTGCGCCGAAGTGCAACGATGAGAACAGGCGCGGACTCGAATGTGAAGGGATAAGAGGCCGGGTATTTTCCCGGGGAACAAAAGGGGACGCAGCTGTTTTGCGCTCCTTCCCAACCTCCAACTGTTCATTCACCGCTCCTCCCCTGCCGTGCTCCGTCGCGGACGCCCGCGCGGTCGCAGCGATTCCCGCCAGAGCCGCTTCGCCGTCCGCGCCTGCCATGGCGACGACCCGAACGGACTCCCGTGCCGCAACGCCTGCCGGATCGATTTCAGCTCCCCCTCGCTCTGCGGACGGTTCACGATCCGAAACCAGTCGGCCGGCTCCGTGGCCGGCTCGCTCGGACAGCACCATCCGCAGTTGAACCGTCGTTTGCAGTGGTGGGTGCAAGCGGTGAACAACCCGGCGCTGCCGGGTCGTCCGCCCTGCGGTGCCGCTGCGCATGGGCCTGCTCTCCATCCGCTGATGGTACCCTCTCTCCGGCCTCGCCAGAATCCCGTGCAGTGATTCACCACGGAGCCCACTGAGAACACGGATTCCTGCCGTCCAGTCCCCAATCCCGAATCCAATATCCAAAATCGCGCCACCCCATTTTCCTGTCCACGATTTTCCTGTCT
>CAZWGW010000154.1:0-12035 GCA_964633565.1 uncultured Planctomycetaceae bacterium | reverse complement strand
GAACATGGCCCGTGCGACGCCGTTCCTGGGACATGAGGGTCCCGGGTTCCAGTTGCTCAACGTGGGGGGGTTCGACCTGATCACCAAGGGGAGCGATGCGCGCTTTCTGCTGCTCGGTGCGCGGGAAGTCGGCGAGGACACGCTCAACCGGTTTTACATCATGCACTGCGTGGCGATCCCGCTGGTCGTGGCGACGCTGATTGCGATCCACTTCTGGCGGGTGCGCAAGGACGGCGGGATCAGTCAGCCATTGTGAAGGGTGTTTGGTGGTTTGGTGGGTTGGTGCAGGACCAGACCACCAAGCGACCAAGCGACCAAACGACCACTCACCACCATGCCCCCCCTCGAACCTCATCCCGACCTGACGCCCGCGGTGATCCGCGGCCTGGGCTGGCTGTATCTGGTGATCTGCCTGCTCAACCTGGGCTGGACCGTGCGCAGCTTCAAGCGCGGTGGGAACTTCAATTTCCTGGGGTTCGAGCACATCCCCAATGCCTCGATCTGGGCCGTCTATACCGGGGCGTTGTTCCTGCTGGCATCAACGCACCTCATGGCGCGGAGCGAGGACACAGCCGAGTTCTTCTTCAGGATGCCAGATCCCATCAAGGGCCGGGTGGACTTCATCATTGCCAACCCCGTCAGTTACTTCCTCGTATCGATCCTGCTGTTCATTGCCGTCGTGCTGTTCCGCAAGTGGATCGTGCGCCCGACGGTAGGCTGGCTTCTGCTGAACGCGTCGCTGTTGTTTCTCACTTTGAGTATGACGGACTACGACTTCCGGCAGATCGTCGGCAAGCCGGACAACGTGCCGATCGTCGGGATGCTCTTCCTGGTCGGGTATTTCACGTGGCTGTACCTGCAGCGGTCGGTGGAGAATGACCGGCGGATTGCGGCGGGGTTGCCGAAGCTGGAAGACGAACAGTCGGAGCAGGTGCTGGTGTGGCCGGACCTGGTCTACACGGAAATGATCTGCATGATCGTCGTTACGGTCGTGCTGATCCTGTGGGGCGTCGCGCTGCAGGCGCCGCTGGAGGAGCCGGCCAGTTCGGTGAAGACCCCCAATCCCTCGAAAGCGCCGTGGTACTTCCTGGGGCTGCAGGAAATGCTGGTGTACTACGACCCGTGGATGGCGGGGGTGGTGCTGCCGACAATCATCATCATCGGCCTGATGGCGATCCCGTACATCGACTTCAACAAGAAGGGGAACGGGTACTTCACGTTCGACGAGCGGAAGTTCTCGGTGGCGACGTTTCTGTTCGGGTTCCTGCCGCTGTGGGTGGCGATGATTATCCTGGGGACGTTCATCCGCGGCCCGAACTGGAACATGTTCGGCCCGTACGAATACTGGGACGTGCACAAGCTCGAAGTGCTGAACAACATCAACCTGTCGGACTGGTTCTGGGGCGACTTCATGGGCCGAGCGATCCCCAAGTCCGCATCGGCCGGGGACGTCGGAACGATCCTGCTGCGGGAATGGATGGGGATCCTGATCGTGGTGGCCTACCTGCTGGCCCTGCCGCCGCTGGGTGCCCTGACCGTGTTCCGCGGGTTCTTTATCAAGATGGGCTTCCTGCGATACATGGTGCTGGCGAATCTGATTCTGTTCATGGCCGCGCTGCCCCTGAAGATGTTCATGCGCTGGCAGTTCAAGTTGAAGTACATCGTGGCCATTCCGGAATGGTTTTTTAACATCTGAGCGAGGGTGCTTGGTGGTTTGGTGCCTGGTGGGATTGCCCCTCCAACGCCGATCACCAAGCGACCAGACCAAACGACAATACACCACCCTCCATGCCTGCCACCGACCAATTCTGGCGACCACTGAGCACGATGCACAAGGTGTTCGCGGGGAGCGCGTTCGCGCTGCTCGGTGCGACGCTGGTGATGATGATCGTCGACCAGGACCGCGAATGGCGGCACTATCAGCTCGAGGCCGAGGAGCTGCGGTACAAAAAACTGCAGTCGGAGCTGGCGGGAGTGGAGACTCCCAGCTTCCAGAACCAGTTGGCGAAAGCGGAAGCGCACATCAAGGCGGCCGATGAGGCACTTAAGTCGCAGGCTGCGGAACGGGACCGCCTGCAGACCGAACTGGACCACTTCAACGGCGAGGTGCAGCTCCTGGAGCGGGACGTCAAGTTCCAGAACGCGGAAGTGGGGGTCGCGCGGGCGAACCTGGATATCGCCGTCCGCGACGGCAAGCCGACTGCGGAGTCGCAGGCCGTCTTTGACAGACAGGACGCGCGGGCGCGGCAGATGCTGGCCGAGCTGGAAGTGAAGAAGGCTGCGCGCGACGCCGTCAAGAACAAGCTGGCCGATTTGACCAGGGCTTACGACGACGCTTTGGCCGCGAAGGCCGAGTTGGATAAGGAAGTCGTGCGGATCAACGAACAGATGCAACTGCTCCGGCCCGAGGGCGGCTTTTACGGGGCGTTTGCGGCTGCCAAGCGGAATCTCAAACGCTGGCCCATCATCGAGGGCTTCAACCCCGAGATCCGCATCATCCAGGACTGGATCCCCGATCTGAAGCAGCAGTTGGGGATGGCCCGCGTGGCGCGGTTCGACCGCTGCCGCACGTGCCATGTGCACATCGACCGCTTCGCGTCGGGCAACGTGCCGGAGTTCCCGCCCGGCCACCCGGAGGAGAAGGGGTATGAGCAACCGTTCTCGTCGCACCCGCGGCCGGACGTGTACGTGACGGCGGCCAGCCCGCACCCGCTGGAGAAGTTCGGCTGCACCAGTTGCCACGAGGGGGACGGTTCGGGGACGAGTTTCCAGACCGCCGAGCACACGCCGGTCGACCCGGTGCGGGCAAAGGAGTGGGCGGAGGAGCATCACTGGCACTCCAACCATTTCTGGGAGTACCCGATGCACCCCAAACAGTTTGTCGAATCGGGTTGCCTGCGCTGCCACCACAGCGTGATTGAGCTGGGGATCAACGAGAAGTACGGCCCGACAGCACCAAAGCTGTTCGAGGGTTACAACCTGATCAAGGACTTCGGCTGCTTCGGCTGCCACGACTTCAACGGGTTCGACGGAGCGAAGGCGATCGGCCCGGACCTGCGGCTGGAGCCGCAGACGGCCGCAGAGGCCGCCCGGATCGCTGCCGACCCGAACCAGGTCGCCGGCAAGATGCGGAAGGTGGGACCGTCGCTGCGGCACATCGGCGCGAAGACGACCGGCGAGTTCATCGCGTACTGGACGGAGGAGCCGAAGCGGTTCCGTCCGGCGACGCGCATGCCGCAGTTCTTCGGGCTGTCGAATCAGGACGACCATCTGGCGGGCCTGCTGCAACCGGTCGAGTTGGCGGGTGTCGCGGCCTTCCTGATGGACCGCACTCAGCCGCTGGAGCTGATGCAGCCGCGCGAGGGATATGTGCCGGACGCTGAGCGCGGAAAGCGGCTCTTCTCAAGGCGCGGGTGCCTCGCGTGTCACAGTCACGACGATCCGGCGTTTGCCGGAATCAAGGCAGACTTCGGGCCGAACCTCACGAAGGTCCACGAAAAGATCAAGCCGGGACCGGAGGGATTCAACTGGGTCTACACCTGGGTCCGCGATCCGGAACGGCACCACGCGCGGACGCGCATGCCCAACCTGTTCCTCGAAGCGGAAGGTGAGGGGGAAGCATACGTCGACCCGGCGGCTGACATCGCAGCGTTCCTGCTGCAGGGGGGGCCGCGCGAATTCCCGCAATTGACGCTGCCGGGGACGTATCTCGGCGTGGTGACGGCGGCGGTGACCGATCCGGCGGAAGCCGATCGTTTGCGACTGACCGGACCTGGCGGCTTGCGTGTCGTGGAAGTGCTGCCGGGCAGCCCGATGCAGCGCGTCAAGCCGGTCGGTGAAGGAGAGAATCAGCGCCCCGGCGTCATTCCCGGCGACGTACTGCTGGCATTCAACGGGACGGCCCTGACGACGCCGGAACAGTTGCACGAACTGGAGGCGCAGTCTGCATCCGGGACGGAGGTCACGATCAGCATCTCGCGGGACGGCGACGTTGCGGACATTGCGCCCGTAATCAGCACGCCGCTGGAAGACCTGACGCGGCTCTACCTGCGGAAGCAGATGACGGCCGAAGAGGCCGACGCGACACTCGCGCGGGGCATCATGTCGCGGAAGCGGGGCGCCGTCCGCGCCGACGGGACTGTGGCGTTTTCGTACCAGGACACGCCGGCGGCGCAGCTCAAGGGGGACGAGATCGAACTCGTGCGGCAGGAAGGTGACCCGGAGACACTGGATCCCGCAACGCGCGAAAAGCGGATGCTGCTGTACGTCGGGCGGCGGACAGTGACGCGCTATGGCTGTTTCGGCTGTCACGACATCCCCGGTTATGAGGAAGCCCGCCCGATCGGCACGACGCTGCAGGACTGGGGCCGCAAGGACACGTCGAAGCTCGCCCCCGAGCACATCGAGGAATACCTGCACCATCACGGCGAGCCGGACGGATCGAGCACGCACGAGCGCATCGAAAAGGCGCAGCAGCGGGTGCTCGACGCCGTGGCGACGGGGGGCGAAGTCGACCATGGCGACGCGATGGCGGCGTTCTTCTACGAGAGCCTCGCGCATCACGGCCGGCCGGGCTTCTTCTGGCAGAAGCTGCGCGACCCGCGGAGCTACGACTACGAGAAGATCGAGACCAAGGGCTGGGACGAACGACTGCGAATGCCGAAGTTCCCGTTCACCGAGGCGCAGATCGAGTCGATCGCCACGTTCGTGCTGGGACTCGTCGCCGACCCGCCGCCGGAGAAATACATGTACCGGCCGGAGGGGGCAGCGTTCGCCCGGATCGAAGGGGAGCGGCTGCTGGAACAGTACAACTGCGCGGCGTGTCACGTGCTGCAGATGCCGGGCTTCCGCTACGAGACCGACCTGCGGGCGCTGATCGGCATGACGCGGAAGGAACTGGTCGAATGGTTCGCGACCAATGCGGACGCGATCACCAGCGGCACGATCACGCAGGAGATGCTGGCGCAACGTGCGGCGGCGGACGGGACCGCGCCGAAACTGGATGCCGTGCAACCGGCCGAGTATCAGTCCGCACTGCAGACGTTCGTCCTCAACAGTGAAGTTCTGCTCGACGGACAACTGGACGAAGTGCCGGACGTCAAGACGGGCCTCGTGACGCACCTCGCACAGCTCGCGAATTCGGAGAAAGCACAAGCCCTGGAGTCGTGGCTGGATGAGCACAAGGAAGTCCTGATCGTCGACCGGCTGGCGGACCTGGATCTCGCGGAGGCGGTGCGGCTCTCGCTGCACGTGAAGCCCCCGGTGCGGCATGGCGCTCCGCTGGAGAAGATCGACGGCCCCGCGCCAATTGAAGTCCATGGCCTCGTGTTCGCCGAGCCGGACCCGGAGGAAACTGACCCCGAATTCCGCGAGTTCGCGTTCGACCTGTGGGAGAACCTGGAGGTCGGCGGCCGATACAAACTGACGCTGAACAACCGGCTCGTGTTCCAGGAGCGGGCGGTGCAGGAGTCGATGCCGGGGCGCGGCGGCGATTTCGCCAAGTGGCTCGTGCCGCAGCTCAAGGCGAACGAAATGGCCGGCGACCAGAACAAGTCGTGGCAGGCCTCACCGCCGCCGCTGTACAAGGAGGGGGTCAAGGTGCAGACGCCGTGGCTGTTCCGGTTCCTCAAGAACCCGGACCGGCTGCGCTACACGACGGTGCTGCGGATGCCGCGGTTCAACATGAGCGACGCCGAAGCGCAGGCGCTGGCGAACTACTTCGCGGCGGTGGACAAGGCGGAGTTCCCGTACCAGCGGATCGTGCCGCAGGAGCCGGGCTACCTCGCCGCGCAGCAGGCGGAGTTCCAGGCGGCGCATCCTGAGAGCGAAGACGACTACCTCGGCGCGAGCTGGAAGGTCCTGAACGCGCCGCTGTGCGTGAAGTGCCACGCGGTCGGCGGGCAGCAGTTCGTTGTGACCGACCCGACGCAGCAGATCCGCGGTCCCAATCTGGACCGCGTGGAACAGCGGCTGCGGCCCGACTGGCTGCGGCTGTGGATCGCCAAGCCGTCGACGATTACGTCGTACACCTCGATGCCGTCGAACTTCCAGCGCGGGAAGGAGATTTTCCCGGAACTGTTCGGCGGCGTGCCGGAGCGACAGACCGAGGGGATCGTCGACGCGCTGCTCAACTACTATCAGTTGCTGGAGAAGCACGGCCCAACGGCGTATCAGCCGCCGGAGGGCGCGGCAGCGCCCGCGACGACCGGTTCGGGCGGGAATTGAATGAATGAGGATCGGGTGGCGGCGATGACCAGACACACGTGTCGACAATTCACACCAGCCCGACGCGCAAGCGAGGGAACCGGCGTCCAGCGTGACTTGGCCCATCGCTTGCGCTCTTTGATGTTGCGCAGTGTGCGATTTTCGGGGAAAATGTCATTACCCAGGGCGCAAGTCGGGAGATTGGACGTCGACGCAACTCAGCCCCTCGCTTACGCTTCGGGTTACGATGCCAATTGCCTCACGCCAAAAGCGCAACATCAAAACTTGCGGTTCGGGCTGGTGTGGGCGGCATTGGTCGCGACGCTCTGCGGCTGCGAGCATGGCGCGCTGGGGGGCGGGGGGAAGGCGCGGCCGTCGGTTTCGATCAAACTTGACGCGCCGGAAGGCGAAACAGCCGGCGTGGAAGAGACGGTGCAGGTGGCGGGGTACGGCACGGTGACGGGGCGTGTGATTCTGGACGGGACGGCGTCGTCTCGCCCGAAATCGCTGCCGGCGAACCTGTCCGACCCGACGGTCTGCCAAGCGCCGCTGATCCCCGATGAGCGGCTGATCGTGGGCGAAGGGGGCGGGATCAAAAACGTGTTTGTGTTCCTCGACCGCAAACCCAGGGGGACAAAGGCCGGCACGCCGGCGCCCGCTGCTGCGACGTTTGACCAGAAGTCGTGCACATTCATCCCGCACGCGTTAATCCTCCGCGCGGGGCAGCCTTTCCAACTCCTGAACAGTGATCCGATTGCGCACAACATCAATGCGACGCCGAGGAACGGTCAGGCGTTGAATTCGCTCCTGAGACCCAGTGACACGGTGGGCAGCCCGTATACCTACGCCGCCGGGGAGCGCTCTCCCGTGCGAGTGAAGTGCGACATTCACGGCTGGATGGTGGCCTGGCACCTGCCGCTCGATCACCCCTACGGGGCGGTCACCAATGAGAAAGGGGAGTTCACAATTGGCGACCTGCCGGCCGGGGAGCACCGCTTCGTGGTGTACCACGAGGGAAACAAGCTGATGGACTATCCGGTGACGATCCAGGTCGACCAGACGACGCCGGTCGAGATCAAGGTCAACTCGTCCACGTTCGCGCAGGCAGCGCCGATCGGGCCGGTGAAGACGGTCGTGCTGTCGGCGATCGGGAATTAGCGACGGGAGACGCAGACGTGATCAGGCAATCGATGCGACGATTGGCGAGTGCTCACCTGTTGGCGGCGGGCGCGGCGTGCCTGCTGGCCGGCTGCGGCGAGCCCGAGCGTGCCGTACAGGCGACGCAGGTGATTCTGCCCGGCGAACAGAAGCTGACGCCGCCTGAAGTGCCGGAACTCCCGCCCGAGCCGCCAGCCGCTGCATCAACGGGGCAACAATCCGCCAGCGGGGGGACCCCCGCAACGGCTGCGGGGACGAGCGGAGCGCCGGCCACGGCGGGGACGACGCCCACGCCCGCAGACCAGTTCGCCCCCACGACCGCGGCGCCGACCACACCGGCAGGCGTCGCGGCGACGACCGGCACCGACCTGGCCCTGTTCAAAGGGCGGGTCACCGTGTCAGGTCAGATTAACCCGCGGCCCCCCTTGAAACCCAAGGACGACCCGTCGGTCGGGGACCGCGCCTGTGTGGCGCAGGCTGTTCCCGACGATTCGGTGCGCGGCGAGAACGGGGGACTGGCGGACGTGTTTGTGTATGCCCGGCGACTGCCGAAAGGAGTGACGGCCCCGCCGCCGCCGACCGAGGCGGCTGTCATGGACCAGATGGGTTGCCGGTTCATTCCACAGGCGTTTGTATTGCGCGTCGGTCAGCCACTGCAGATGAAGAACTCCGATCCGGTCTCGCATAACGTCCGCACGTCGCCGATTTCAAACAACGCGTTCAACTCGACCATCAAGCCCAATGACGCGACCGGACTTTCGCTCCAGTACGGAAGACCTGAGGCGCGTCCCGTGCAGACGAAATGCGATATTCATACATGGATGCTGGCCTGGCATCTGCCGCTCAATCATCCGTATGCCGCCGTCACTGCGGCCGACGGCACGTTCGAGATCAGGGACCTGCCCCCCGGAGACTGGGAGTTCTCGGTCTGGCACGGCAAGGCGGGCGATGTTGTGGTGCGTCCGGTGGCCATCAAGGTCTCTGCCGGCCAGGTGATCGAGAAGGAATTTCAGGTCCCGGCGTCGAAGTTGAACTGACGGTCCGATTGTGTGGAGATTGTCCCGTGCGAGGACGAGGCGTTCTGATCCTGTTGTTGGCCGGGCTGACCGGACTCGCGTGCGGCTGCGGCCGCGCCGAGCCGCAGTTCACGCCCCGCGCTGGAGTGAAGGAACTGATCCCCCCCGCGCAGGACTACCTGCGCGAAGTGATGGAGCAGAACTTCGGCACGCCGACGGAGATGGTGCTGTGGGAGCGGTTCCCGCTGCACTACCATGCGGCCAGGGGGACGGTTGCGGAGCAGCCGTCCGAATCGGGGGTCGGCCTCAAGGTGACGCTCGAAGAGCAGACGCTGCCGATCGCGCCCGGCATGGAGGTGACGTTCCTGTCCGGGAAGGTCCTGGACAAGGTCAAGGAGCAGGAACGGGCGCACGATCCACTGCCGCCTTTGCACGTGGTTGCTTACGACGAAACCAATCATGAGTTGACCCTGTCGCAAGCCTTGCCCGAAACACCCGCTGCCGGCGACCACATTGTGTTCGGTCCGGGGGCGGTGCTCACGCGAGGACGGCTCCTGTATGCCGAACACTGCCTGCACTGTCACGGCGTGACGGGGGACGGCGACGGTCCAACGGCGAAGTACCTCAACCCCAAGCCCCGCGACTACCGCCTCGGCCTGTTCAAGTTTACGTCGACGCATAATCCGAGCCGTGCGCAACGGGATGACCTGGCGCGAATCATCGATCAGGGCATTCCGGGGACCTACATGCCCTCGTTCAAGCTGCTGACCGCCGAGGAATCGAAAGCCATCGTGGAATATGTCCTGTGGCTGTCGATCCGGGGCGAGACGGAGCTCAAGCGGTGGGAGATACTCAAGATCGACTACAGCCAGACGGCAATGGACGCGGGTCGGGCCGATGACCCGACAGGAGCCAGGCTCCTGAACCGGTTCAAAGAGGAGTGGGAGTCGCAGTTCCCGCTGGATTTTGATGACGTCACGAAACAGCTTGCCAACGACTGGAAGATGGGACAGCAACCCGATGCCGTCGTCATGCCCAAGGTCAACCGCACTCCCAGTTCGTCGGAATCGATTGCGCGGGGGCAGGTGCTGTTCAACGGCCCGGTCGCGAAATGCAACACGTGCCACGGGGCTGCGGGGCTGGGAGATGGCCCCCAGACGAAACAAGTCCAGGAGGGAGAAACGAATCCGGGTCTGTTTGACAAATGGGGGAACCAGATTCAACCGCGCAATCTGCGGACAGGGATCTACCGCGGCGGCCGCCGGCCGATCGATCTGTACCGCCGCATCCGCGCCGGGATCAAAGGGACCCCGATGCCTCCGTTCGGCACATTGACCGACGAGGAGATCTGGGACCTCGTCAACTACGTGATGAGCATCCCCTTCGAGGAGCGGGAACTGGGCGAAGGCCCCTATGTGCCCGCGACGGCGCCCGCCGAGGGCGTTGCCGTTGCGAACCCTCGAGCGGCGAATGACGAATGACGAACTTCAAATGACGAAGGAAACCCGAATACCGAATGTCGAAACGCTGCAGACGAACGGCGCCCGTTGGTTTCTCGCCGTTCGTCATTCTTTCGACATTTGCCGAGTGGCGTATCGCCGCTCAACGCAACGCCGCGACATTCGACATTTGGATTCAAAACGACTGACCATCGACAACTGACATGAAACGCTTCTGGTGTCTGTTCTTCATGTTCTGGCCGCTCCTGGCACTGTACGTGTGCTGGATTGCGCCGGAGCGCGGGTGGTGGTTCCCCAGCCCGGCCATGTCGCCGCTCGGCGAGCGGATCGACGACCTGTTTTACATGATCCTCACGGTGGTGACCGTAGTGTTCATCGGCACGCAGATCGCGCTGGGCTACGTGCTGTGGACCGGGGCGAAGCGGACCGACCCGGGGAACACGACGCGGGCCTGGTTCAGCCACGGCAGCCACAACCTGGAAGTGATGTGGACGATCGTGCCGGCCGGCGTGCTGCTGTATATCGCGCTGTATCAGTTCGACGTGTGGCGCGAGTTCCGGATGAAGACGTATTTTCCCGACCAGGCGCTGGCCGCCACACTGGAAGAAGTCGGCCTGTCGGCCGAATCGCCGCAGACGCCGCTGGCGGAGGTGACGGCCCGGCAGTTCGAGTGGCGCATCCGCTATCCGGGCTTCGACAAGGACGGCAAACTGCTGCCGCTGCAGACCGAGCCGCAGCCGACCGACCTGTACGCGGTAAACGACCTGCACCTGCCGTCGGGCGTGCCGGTGATGGTCAACCTGCGGACGCAGGACGTGCAGCACGCGTTCTTCCTGCCCGAACTGCGGGTCAAGCAGGACGCGGTACCGGGCCTCATCATCCCGGTCTGGTTCCAGGCGAAGCAGGCGGGGACGTACACGCTCCTGTGCGCCGAGCTGTGCGGCTGGGGGCACTACAAGATGAAGGCCCGCTTTGTGGCCGAGCCGGCCGAGGAGTGGGTGGATTGGCTGCGGGAGCTGCAGAAGGAACAGAACTACGACGGGGTGGAGGCCGCGCCCGCCGTGGCGGAGAAGTGATCACCTCCTCGTTCCCAAACTTCCGTTTGGGAACGCCGAGTGGAAGAGAAACACGCGAAACGGAAGTTTCGCGGCAGTGCGTTCCCAAACAGAAGTTTGGGAACGAGGGGAAGGCAGTGCGTTCCCAAACGGAAGTTTGGGAACGAGGGAAGCGAAACGACGACATGAGCGCCATTACTCACAATCACGAGATGCACGCCGGGCACGGCGATCACGCGCACGGCGCGCATCACGAAATCAGCTTCGTGCGCAAGTACATCTTCTCCACCGATCACAAAATGATCGGCATCCAGTTCCTGATCACGACGATGCTGATGCTGCTGGTCGGCGGACTGCTGGCGCTGGGGGTGCGGTGGCAGCTTGCGTTCCCGTGGGAGACGATGCCGATCTTCGGCCGGCTGTTCGTCCCCGAGGGGGGGCAGGTCTCCCCAGAGTTCTACACGATGCTGTTCACGATGCACGCGTCCGTGATGATCTTCCTCGTCATCATCCCGATCCTGGCGGGGGCGTTCGGCAATTTTCTGATCCCGCTGATGATCGGCGCGGACGACATGGCGTTCCCGACGCTGAACATGCTGAGTTACTGGTTCATGTGGCCGGCGATCATCTGCTTTGCGCTGGCACTGGGGATCGGCCCCGAATTCCTGGTTGGTCCGGGAGGGATGGACGCCGGGGCGGCGCAGGGCTGGACGTCGTATCCGCTGCTGTCGGCCCTGTCACAGGCCGCGCCGGGCGCGGAACGCGCCCAGACGTGGTGGCTGCTGGCGGTGACGTTTATCGGCTTCTCGTCGATGATGGGCTCGGTCAACTACATGACCACGATCATCAACATGCGGGCCCCCGGCATGACGCTGTTCCGCATGCCGATGACGATCTGGGCCATGTTCATCACGGCCATCCTGCAGGCGTTCGCGCTGCCGGTGCTCACGGCGGCGGGCTTCATGCTCGTGGCCGACCGGCTCTTCGGGACGTGCTTTTTCATCCCCGAAGGGATCATCGTCAACAATGCCCCGGCGACGGTCGGCGGCGGGCAGACGCTCTTGTGGCAGCACCTGTTCTGGGTCTACTCGCACCCGGCGGTCTACATCATGCTGCTGCCGGCGATGGGGATGGTCTCCGAC